>CALBTQ010000065.1 GCA_937967875.1 uncultured Pseudomonadota bacterium | reverse complement strand
TTACGATATCGTATTCGGTGATGGGAGTTCAGACGTTTGCTCTTCCGATCACGTCGAACGCCCAACGCGAGTTGATCAACGGGTTCAGCGAGCTGGTCATCCAGGTGTCCATGACGTCCTGCTCGCCGATGAACGTCTCACTGCCGCATTTGGCGCATTTGCTGCCGGCGGGCGGCGCCGTCTGCGTCGGATCGACCGGCAGAACCTCGCGCGGGGCGATCAGCGGTTCGTGACAGTCGGCGCAGTACCACAGCGGGAACGGCACGCCGTAGAATCGCTGACGGCTGATGCACCAGTCCCACTTGAGGCCCTTGACCCACTCGTCGTAGCGGACCTTCATGTGTTGGGGGAACCATTCGAGCTGCGTGGCGCGCTCGAGGTATTCGTCCTTTTGGCCCAGCAGTTTGATGAACCACTGCGGGCTGTGATTGAACTCGACCGTGTGGCCGCAGCGCTCGTGCACGCCGACGTTGTGGACCAACTGTTCGGCTTTGATCAGGAAGCCCTTTTCCTTGAGCGCGGCGACGATCGCCTTGCGGCCCTCTTTCATGTCCAGGCCGGCGAATTCGCCCGCCAGCTCGTTGAGGCGGCCGTGTTCGTCGAAGACCACCCGCGTGTCGAGCTGATCTTCCTTCCACTTCATCACGTCTTCGTTGTCGCCCCAGGTGCAGACCATCATCAGGCCGGTGCCGAACGCGATGTCGACGGCCGGGCTGGTTTTGATGTCCACCGCATAATCGAACAGCGGCACGATCGCCTTTTTGCCGATCAGGTGCGTGTAGCGCTCGTCGTCGGGATTGACGTACAGCGCCACGCAGGCCGGAATCAGCTCGGGCCGGCTGGTCGAGATGATCAGGTCCGTGCCGTCCTCGCCCTTGAAAACGATGTCGTTGAGCATCGAGTTCTGCTCTTCGATCTCCACGTCGGCCTGCGCCAGGCTGGTCTGGCAGTGGAAGCACCACTGGATCGGCTCGTCGCGGCGCTCGATCAGCCCTTTTTCGTACAGGTCCACAAAGCTGTTCTGGCTCGTGCGGCGGCTGCGCGGATCGATCGTCGAGTACAGCAGGTCCCAGTCGACGGAGATGGCCAGCGCCTCCCACAGTTCGCGGTAGGTCTGCGCGCCGATCTTCGTTTCCTTCAGGCACAAATCGACGAAGTCGGAGCGATTGGTTTTGCTCTTGTTGATTTTGTACTTGGTTTCGACGTAGCGCTCGGTGGGCAGGCCGTTGTCGTCAAAGCCCATCGGGTAAAAGACGCTGAAGCCGCGCATGCGCTTGAAACGCACGACGAACTCGGCCTGGCTGTAGCTCATCGCATGGCCGACATGCAAATGCGCCGAACTCACGTACGGCGGCGGGGTGTCGACCGAATAAACCGGGCGCGGATCGTCGGGATTGAACTTGTAAATGCCCCACTCATGCCACAAATTCTGCAACCGGGGCTCGGCTTCCGAGGGCTCGTAACGCTTGGGAAAATCAAAAGACACGATAATACTCCTTTGCGATCGTGTACGGATCATAGGGGCGAAAAGATACGCGCCAACAAGGGCTAAAGTCAAGCGAGGAAACAAAAAATCCCTCGGCGAAGCGGGCCTCTTTCCGCGCGGAACCAATGCGGTTATTATGTTCGCCGTCCCGCGGGTGGCGATGGCGTTTAAAAGGGAAAGGACTCGACGATGAAACGACTGACTCTTCTTTTGCTGCTTCTCTCGCTCTTGCTCTGTTTGGCATGCGGGGACGATGACGACGACGACACTCATGACGGCGATGACGACAACGGCGACGACGACAACGGCGACGACGACGACGATGACGACTCCACTCCCCCGCCCTCGGGCTGGGACGACATCGCGATCAGTGAAATCGCCGCACCGGACGAAACGACCGTCCGCGTGACGCTCAGCGGCGATCCGGGCGACGAACAGGCCGAACAAACCGACATCTATTCGCTGACCGGCCCCCAACACGACCTGACGATCGAAGCGGTCGAGTACAACGCCGTTTCGCGGGAAGTGACGTTGACCACGGCCAAGCAGGCCCTGGGGCTGACCTACACGCTGACCATCGAACCGGCGGATGCCAAAGAAACGATCACCGCCGATTTTCCCGCCGCCGACACGGCCAAATTGTGGGCGGTCGATTTCAGCGATCCGTACTTCGGTCAATATGAGGTGACCGCCTACCGCGCCGCCATCGGCGACTCCTGCGTGGTCTACCTCGAAGAAGGCATGAACATCGGCAATACCGACGATGTGGTGACCAAGTTCGACGAGCAGATTTTCCCGACGCTCACCGGCTTGTTCGTCGATCCGCCCGACCAGGACGACAACGGCCGCATCCTGATTTTCGGCTTGAACGGCAACGGCTATTACGGCGGTTACTTCAGCCCGGTGGACACCTTCACGGAGGAATACACCTGGGCGCAATGGGGCAGCCACTCCAACGAAAAGGAGATGGTCTACATCAACGTCGAAGGCGGCACACTGGACGCGGTCAACATCGTGCCGCATGAGTTCCAGCACCTGCTGTATAACTACCGGCACGGCACGAACTACGAATACTGGGACTACCACGACGAAGGACTGGCCGAGTGCGCCTGCCACGCGGTCTTCGGCGTCAAACAGGGCGCGGTCGACTACTTCTTCTATTCCAGCGCAGTGGCCCAGGGGCTGTCGCTGGTGCACTGGACGTGGGGGATGTACGACAACTACGTGCAGGCGTACCTGTGGTGGACCTACCTCGCCTCACGTCTGGACGGCGTGGCGACCTACGGCGACATCTTCGATCTGGACACGGGCAATCCGGATGAAGTCAGCGCCTGGCTGACCGCTGAATTGGGCGTCGACTTTCCCACCGCGCAGGGGCAATGGTATCAAGCCAACTGGATCATGGCCGCCGACGGCGACGCCGGCTACCGGGGAATGATGGACTGGTCGCCGCACATCGCGCCGCACGTCGCGGCGGGCACGACCTCGGTCAACCTCGAGCCCTACGCCGGCGCCTTGTTCACGCTTGCGGAAACGTCCGTGTCCTACCCCGGCACGCAAGGCGCGCACATTGTCTATTTCGGCATCGACGACGAGGACAACATCGACATGACCGAGCCCTTCGACATCGACGGCGGCGTGTTGATCACCTTCAACGAGAACCAGCAGCACGTGCTCTGGCCCGCCGAACATTCCGGACCGGACATTGCCGCGACCGGCGCCCGGTTCTTCGCTTCGCCGACTGCCGCCTCGCCGGCCTGGCTCGATCCGCCGCCGGTTCATCCACAGCGTCTCGACGCTCTGCGCGCCTGGCGCTACGGCGCCATCGAGCGCATGCGCCGTCGGTAACGATCGAGATCGGAAGAGCACACGTCTGAACTCCAGTCACCGAATACGATC
>CALBTQ010000064.1 GCA_937967875.1 uncultured Pseudomonadota bacterium | reverse complement strand
TTCGCAACCATCGCGGCGAAAAATGGTATACCGTCGATATTTCCGCCCATGGTCTTTGCGTCACCGTCGACAAGGAACCGCGCATGGGCGATCAGGTGCTGCTGACCTTCAACCTGCCCGACGGCAATAAAATCGAAAACCTGGAAGGCTCGGTCGTGCGCATCAACAGCACCACCGAGGAAAAGCAGGTCGGCATCAATTTCACGGAAGACGATCCGGAACAACTCAGTCTGTTGCGAACGTTCTTGGAGAACATCCAAAAACGGAAGTATCCATAATCGATAAATTTGAATGCTTTGACATTTTCTCATATTTCGAAAACGGCGACGAAAATCGAGGAAGAAAACAGGCGTAACCGGCTGGATCTGAAATAGTTTTCAAGAAGTTATGGGAATCAGCCGATAATCACCACGAAACAGCAAACTTGGCTTGCTGTTGCGCTTGTTTGAACATTGAATGCCGATGCGGCTGCAATGATGGATGAACCTAATTTCACTCGGAGAACATGTAGATGAACGTTGATTTTATCAACCCGTTTTTGGATGCCATTCTAAACGTTCTGGCCACCATGGCCCAAACCGAGGCGAAAGCGGAAAAGGCGTACGTGAAAGAAAGCGTGCAGGCGATGGGCGACATCACCGGCATGATCGGTCTGGCCGGTCATCAGGTACGCGGCTCGCTGGCGATCACCTTCACCGAATCCGCGATCCTGGACATCGCTTCGAAAATGCTCGGCGAAACGCTCACCTCGCTGGACGGCACCGTCAGCGACGTCGTCGGCGAGATCACCAATATGGTCAGCGGCGGAGCCAAGAAGTCCCTGGCGGAAAAGGGCTATAAGTTCGAAATGGCGATTCCCTCGACCATCGCGGGGAAAAATCACACCATCACGCACAAAACGCGCGGCGCGATCATCGTCGTGCCTTTCACCACGGAAGCGGGCAGTTTCTGTGTCGAAGTGTGTTTCGAGAAATAGCGTCCAATAACCTTGATCAATAATCTCCCACCCTTGCGTGAGATTTTTACGTTTAATACGTTTGCCGCAACTCCAATGCCGGTGTTGCCTATGTCTTGAACCTAATCTGTTACCTATGTCCTGATTGCTCCTTGTTCCTGATCATTCCGCATTCGGCATTCGGCATTCCGCATTACCCTCGTCCGCAGCCGTCGGCGTCGTCATCGTCGCCGCCATTGCAGCCGAACGCCGACACCAGGCATAACATAAGCAAAAAGGTAGGAAATAATGCACGAAGAGCGGATTTTCCAAACATGATCCTTCTCCATGACATGTTAGGATAACCTATAGACGCATCTTCCCCCGATGTCGAGGACAAGTCAACATCCGGTGACGTCTTCCATGTCGAGCGTTCGCCCGCGCGTTTATGCGCCGCAGCCGCCGGTGTCCAGCGCCTCGTCGGCGTCCTCGCCTCCGACCAGCGAGATGTCGTCGTCGCCCTCGTCATCGTCGTCGGCCAGTTCCACACCCTCCTCGATCGTCAGGCACTGATCGAACGTCTCGTCGCACTGTTCGCCGACGATGCACGGCGCGTGAAAATGACCGTTGCACGAGCCCAGCAGGCAGGCGTCCTCGCCGTTGCAGAACAGGCCGTCGTCGCAGGCCGTGCCGTCGGGCGCCGGGGCCCAGACCGACACCGAGTACGTCACGTCGCAGCGTCGGCACGGATCCTGTGGATGCGTGTCGCCCTGCCGGACGAACACGTTGCCGACGCGACACCCCGCGGTCGTCCAGTCCAGGCCGTCTTCCGTCGAATCGACCGGCTGCGCCCACGACGACACAGCGATGTCCTCCTCGGCCTCAACGGCCCAGGCGATCGCCACCGACAATAGGGAGAAAAGCAGAGCGCAGAACCAAACCGGAAAGAATTTTGAAGCACCACCCATGATCAGCCTCCTGATGCAGGAGACCATTTCCTCTCATGCCGTTTATATAGTACAGCTCGTCGCGAAAGAAAATACGGGGCGAAAAATATCTTTGACTTCGCCGTTTCATTTCCGGAAAATAGCCCTCCGCGACGAATTCAAGACTCCAGCCGCCGAACCAGTGTGCTGCATCGGTAAATTTTACATCTGACGGAGTGAACGATGCGAAACGCCCTTACGATTTTATGCCTACTGAGCGTTCTGCTGCTGCTTCCCGGCGCGGCGCGCCCCTGCTCGGTGTTTACCGCCGACGACGGCGTGCGCGTACTGGCCGGCAACAACGAGGATTACTACGCTCAACCTCCCACGGCCATCTGGTTCGTGCCGCCGGCCGCGGACAAATACGGCTTCGCTGCCTACGGCTACACCAACGACTTTTTCAGCCAGGGCGGCATGAACGACCAGGGCTTGTTTTTCGACGGACTGGCCACGCCGTACCTCGATGCCGAAACAGATCCTTCCGGCTTGCCACTGACGGCCGGCTTTCTCGAAGACGTGCTGCAACGCTGCGCGACAGTCGACGAAGCGATCAATCGCCTCTTCGAGTACAACCTCGACGGTCTGATTCAATATTGCCAACTGTTATTCGCCGACCGTTTCGGCGACGCGGCGATCGTCGAGGGAGATGAAATCATCCGTAAAGAAGACAACTACCTGATCGCCACCAACTTTTATCACTCGCATCCCGAACTTGGCTATTACCCCTGCGAGCGCTACGAAGTGTTGGAGGAAATGATGCAGGACGTGCAGGTCACGCGCGACTACTTTGCCGCGATGGCCGACGCCGCGCGCCAGGGCGAAACGGTGGAGAGCGAAATCTTCACGCGATACACGACCGTGGCCGATCTGGTCGAGGGCGTACTGTATCTGTACTACGAACTCGACTACAGCAACTATCTCGCCTTCAATCTGGCAGAGGAACTGGCTGACGGCGGCGGCACGTACCTGATGGACGAACTCTTCGGCGACGACGACAATCCGAGCGACGATGACGACAACAACAATGACGATGATGACCAAAGCGATGACGACGACGATGACGACGACGACGGGTGCGGCTGCTGAAGACTAGCGGCCGGCCAGCACCTCGCGGGCCTTGGCGCGCAGTTCGATCGGCTCGGCCGGATCTTCCGCGATGCGCCGCACCACTTCCAGCGGGCTGGTCTTGGACAGAAAATCCAGAAAGATGATGCGGTACGCGACCGGGTAGCTGCCGTCGCCCAGGGCGGTCAGCAACAGTTCGTCATTCAGGCGCGGATGCGCTTCCAGCACGCGGTAGGCGAGCGTGCGCCGCTCGAAGGGATCGAGCGAACGATCCTTGAGCACCGGCAGCGTGCGCGCGCGTTGGGCGAGCGTCAGGCGTCGATTGCACAACACCTTGAGATACACCTTGCGTCGCCCGTAACGTTCCTTGTTGTCGGCGAGCAGTTTGACCAGTACGTCGTTGTCGGCCTCGCCGTCGCGCTCGAGCGCCCACCGGCCCAGCAGCGTGTCGCGCGGCGTATCGGCGAACCGGCGCCACAGCCACCGCCCGGCGTCGGTGCATTCCTGCTCGATAACCGCGGTCAGAATGATTTCACGCTCGGGCGTCTGCGTGCCCAGGTCGCCCCACACGCGCATCAGCCCCTTGGTCAGAGACGGACACAACTGCGCGTCGTTCTGCGCCGCGTAGATCAGCGGCGGCGAGGTTTCGTAGCCCGGGCCGGCCAACGCGGCGAAGGCCTGCGCGCGCGTCCGCTTGCTGCGATCCGACAACAGGTCGACCAACTGCGGCAGTGCGGCGCGTTTGGCCGGTGCGTCGTTGGTTCCCGCCAGATACGCCAGATCGACCGACTCGCCGCCGTCTTTTTTCGCCGTGGATGTCGTAACACAACCACCCAACAGGGCCAGGCACAGCACGATCGCCGCCATCGCCGTCAACCGACGCATCATCCATCCTCCCGTTGCGGATCCGCAATTTGCACTTATCATATATTCCATTATTTTATAACAATAAGATCCGGCAAGCCAAGGGGCCGGACGTTTCGATTTTCCCGTTTATAGCGACTCCACTATTTTCGATCCGCCCCTCGCCGTGCTGGCCGATCTCGACGATGATTCGACGAATGTCAATCTCATCTCCGCCTTCGGCGGCGTCGACATCGACGAGTTGGAAGACGATCTGGAAGGCCGCATTTACCTGACCCGCGCCGGTCTGCGCAACCTCACCCTCTGCGGCGACTTCCCGCCGGAAAAGGACGACGGCTACCTGCGCGGCGTGGTGCACGCGGCGTACACCAGGCATTGCTTCATCGACAACTGCCTGCTGCAGTACAACGACCAGGAATAATTCCTGGACCTATGATTTTTCATTGTTCGCAGCCTCGG
>CALBTQ010000063.1 GCA_937967875.1 uncultured Pseudomonadota bacterium | reverse complement strand
GTCATCGTCAGTCGTATCATCATCGGTCGTGTCATCGTCAGTCGTATCATCATCGACCGTGTCGTCATCGGTCGTGTCATCGTCGGTTGTGTCGTCGTCGGTTGTGTCGTCGTCGGTTGTGTCGTCGTCGGACGTATCATCGTCAGTCGTGTCGTCGTCGGACGTATCATCGTCAGTCGTGTCGTCGTCGTCATCCGGCGGCACGAAATCATCATCGTCGTCATCGTCCGACGTATCGTCATCTGCTGACGGACGGCTCTGATCGTCATCATCGTCGTCGTCACAGGCTGCTATTAAGTTGAAAAGCATAAGAAAAGCGAGAATGGATATTAATGTTATCGCTACTTTATTCATCATTCTTCTCTCTTTCCGTGATTACAGGAATAAGCCGTTCATCGCCAGGTTCAGGAAAAAGGACGTACCGTCTTCGTCGCTGCCTTTGGTCGAACCGATCATCGATTGAATTAACGCGCCCAGACTCCAGAAATCACCCATCGTGCGGGTGTCCGAGCGCCAAATGCGGATATCGAAACCGCCCGCATAGGTGAAAATTTGCGGTTCGACTGTTTCTTGTCCAACGCGGTTGTCCTGGGTAACGCCGAAGGCGGCGCCGGTCGCGAAGAGGTAGGGCACGATGCTCACGCGCTTGACGTAAAACTCGCCGATGGCCCCGGCGTTCCAGGTAAGGGCATAGGCGCTGATGTTCAACTTGAAATCCGAGCGATCGCCTTTCCCTTTCAGGTCGACATGCGAGAGTTCCAACCCCGGACCGCCGAAGATCGAGCCGGCAAAACCTTGCTCCGGTTCCTTTTTGATTTTCTTGCGCCGTTGCGGCGAGCCGATTTTCACGTTGTCGTAAAACTCGTACCCGAAGGTGGCCTGGGGCAGCCAGGCATAGTCGACGCCTTCGCGGCCGCCGGAAATGGTGCCGGCGACCAAGGTCGAAGGATTGATGTCGTAGGCGCTTTTCTCGGTCATCCAATACCAGTCGATCGGTGTGATATTGATCAAATCGGCGTGCAACGTGTCGACATTGATGCGGTTATAGGACACCTGCGAGAGGTTTTCACGCTCTTTGGTGTAGATATGCCCATAACGGAACGGCGGCGGCGCCAAGCTGAATCCGCCCTCGGCCTCCTCGTCATCGTCCGCCCACGCCGGAGAACCCCCAGCGATCATAATAATCACAACACCCAGCACTATTGTCAGAATCGTATTGAGAAGTCGTTTGTGCATGCGTAACAGCCTTTCCACTGGATTTGCAGACGTTCTCTCAGCGATATGCCATAAAATATCTTCTCGTATTTTTTCTTAAAATAGTTATTCGTCGTAATTAATTCTTGATGATTTTCGCATTTTTGGAGATAGAGAACAAGAGTTTAATTTCCATTTGATAATAAAAAGATCGGAAGAGCACACGTCTGAACTCCAGTCACCGAATACGAT
>CALBTQ010000062.1 GCA_937967875.1 uncultured Pseudomonadota bacterium | reverse complement strand
TGACTGGAGTTCATACGTGTGCTCTTCCGATCTAGACCGTATGGCGCATCCTCACCGATTTTGCGGAGTACCCGCAATGGAATCCGTTTATCCGCGAGATCAACGGCATGGCGGCGCCCGGGGGAAAAATCGAGGTGACGCTGCAACCGGCGCAGGGCAAGGCGATGCACATCAAACCCAAGGTGCTCGAAGCCGACGCTCCGCGTGAAATTCGCTGGAAGGGTCATCTGGGCGTTCCCGGCATTTTCGACGGCGAGCACGCGTTCACCATCGAGGCGATCGACGCCGATCACGTCCGTTTCTCGCAACGCGAAACCTTCACCGGCGTGCTGGCCGGGCCGCTGCTCAAGCGGTGGGGCGACGCCACGCAGGAAGGTTTCCGGGCGATGAACGAAGCCCTGAAAAAGCGTGCCGAAACGGAAGCTTGAGCGATTCCAGGCAACTGTGATACATAATCACGCATGATTCCTTTGCGTGATATGAATCCCACCAAGCGCACGCCCGTAGTCACCTACGGTCTGATTGCGCTCAACGTCATTGTGTTCGTGTACCAACTCATCGATCCGTCCGACGGTCTGCGCTTCGCCTGCGTGCCGCGCCAGGTGATCCGCATTCCGCTGGATCGTTCGCTGTGGCCGCTGTTCACCATGATCACCAGCGCGTTTTTGCACGGCGGCGTGCTCCACCTGCTGTTCAATATGTGGTTCCTGTGGATCTTCGGCGACAACGTCGAAGACAAACTCGGCCCCGTGCGCTTCCTCGGCTTTTACCTGATGGGCGCGGTGGCGGCCGCAGCGGCGCACATCATCGTGTCGCTCGGCTCGCCGATCCCGATGGTCGGCGCGTCCGGCGCAATCTCCGCTGTACTGGGCGCGTATCTGTTTTACTTTCCCAAGGCGACGATCAAATCGCTGGTCATCTTTTTTATCGTGCCGCTGCCGGCGTGGTTGTTTCTGGGCGTCTGGTTCGGCACGCAGATTCTCTCCACGCTCTCGACCGAACAGGGCGTGGCCTGGTTCGCGCACATCGGCGGCTTTCTCTACGGCTTCCTGATTTCCCTGCGCGATAAGAAAAATAAACTATAGGTGATTCGCGATAGAAAAAGGGCGGTTGCTTCATCGGCAACCGCCCTTTGTTTCCTTTCAATCGACGCCGTTACTCAACAGCCACAGCCATCTTCGTCATCGTCATCCCGCCGTTGGCGGGATTTCGCTTCGCTCAATCGTTTTATTCCTCAACAGCCACAGCCATCGTCATTGTCGTCATCGTCGTCATCGCCGTTGTCATCGTCATCATCGTCATCGTCGTCATCATCGTCGTCGTCGTCATCATCGTCGTCAATGTCGTCATCGGTCACGTCGTCATCGACGGTGTCGTCGTCCGTGGCGGTGTCGTCGTCGGCCGGTCCTTCGACGGTGATGATAAACGCCTGCTGTACGGCGGTTGTGCCGTCGTCCACGTCGACTTCAACATCGTAATCGCCCGGATCGACACCGGTGGTGTCCCACTCAACCAAACCGTTGCCGTCGATGGTCATGTCGGCCGGATTGGTGTTCAAAGTCACGGTAAGGTCATCGAAGATATCCTCGTCTTCCGCTTCGACCTGATAGGTGTAGGTGTCGCCCTGCGCCACGGTATCGTCCGGGGTGGACGTGATGTTCGGCTCGGCGTTGGCGAATTTGTTGTAGTAGGTGTCCGTGTTGGCCGCGGTGGTGTCGTACCCGCCGCCGACGAACAAGTAGTTGCCCACGGCAACCGACCAGGGAGCGCCCAAGGCTTCGGGCAGAACATCTTCGACTGTCCAGGTTCCTTTGGCCGAAGAGTAGGACTGTACGTAGTCGGTGTAAGTGGTCCAATCGATCGTGCGACCGCCGGCGATGTAAATTGAGCCGTCGATATAGCCGCAAGCGCGGTCCCAGGTAGGATTCGGATCCACCGGCGTCAAAGCCGTCCACGAATCACCGGCAATGTTGTAGTGATAAGGTGTTGTCAGATCGGAAGAGCACACGTCTGAACTCCAGTCACCGAATACGATCT
>CALBTQ010000061.1 GCA_937967875.1 uncultured Pseudomonadota bacterium | reverse complement strand
GCTTTTGGTTCGTTCATAAAACAGGCCGCTGTTGGCCACCGCGATGCCGTAAGCATGACAAAGCGGCAACACCGTGATGTTCGTCATTCCGTGGGGCATCTTGGTTGATTCGTAAGACATTTTGGAGTTGGCGTAAAGCGAGCCGTGCGTCAGCATCACGCCTTTGGATTGGCCGGTGGTGCCGGCCGTGTAAATCAGCGCCGCCAGATCGTCATCGGCCACATCTTCAATGTCGGCAGTTTCAGGCGCTTTGTCCACCAGGGCATGAAATGAATACATTCCGTCCGGAACGTCGTCGTTGACCAATAACACGGTTTTCATCTGCGGCGCTTTCGCTTGCCCGGCTTGAATTTTCGGGAGGAAGTCCTTCACGCTGATGACGACTTTCGCGCCGGAATCGGCATAGATTGAAGCGATTTCGTCGTCTTTCAACATATAGTTGACCGGCACGGCCACGGCGCCCAACCGCCAGATCGCGCCGAACGACTGGAGCACCTCCACGCAGTTGGGCATCTGCACTATCACGCGATCGCCTCGTTCCACTCCCAGATTTTTCAGCACGGTGACCAGCCTGCGGGCCTGGCTTAAAAATTCATAGTTGGTCATTTCCCGGCCGCCGGAGACAAAGCTCACCTGCTCGGGTTCCTGCAGTACCTTCAATTCGCGTAATTTTGCAATGTTCATTATCTCCTCCTGATTTTAAAATCCATCCGCGAAAGGGTTTTACCAAAGCTTTGTCTCAGGGCGTGGTGAACACCTGGTGCGGCTGAAAAATGCAGTAGTTGGTTTCGCTTTGCTTGTTGGCGTCCGACGTTTCCACAAAATACGCATATGTTGTTTTCGGCTCGAGATCCTTGTCAACCGTCACCTCCCGGCGATTGAGACCGGCCTGAACATCGCCCGCCGCACGTTGCACAAAAACATTGTCCCACCAGACCACGTTATGCGCGCTCGCTTCCGCGCCGGACGACGCCTTGTAAAGATAGGTCAGGTAGTACGCATCCGGTCCGCCCAGATCTTTCATCGTTTTGCGGGAAAGAATCAGACCGTTTCGTTTTGCATCTGAACCCATAGGATGAATCTTCGACGGCTTGTAGGCCTCCAGAAGCTTCGCTTTGTTTTCTTTGTAAAACGCCACGGCCGCTTCCGTCGAGGTATTGCTCTGAACGCGCGACGCTCTGAGCACCGAACCATCCTTGCACTTGACTTCAAGGGTGTAAGTTCCTTCCTTCATAAACCCGACCGGGCGGTACACCGAATAATAATAGCTTTTCAGGGCGGGATTCAACACCCAGCCGTTTAACGTGGTCTTCGAAAACGGTTCATTTTTCAATTCCACCGTGTAACCGTCGGGACCGTAAGCCGTGATGCTTTCAATCAGGTCCGGCGCCTCGGCGCCGGGTGTCGGATAAAAGGAAATAACAAATTTATGCTGTTCTTTCCTCAGCGGCGAATGATCAAAATCCATGTAAACATTGCAGGCTTGAATATCATATATTTTAAGTTGCGGCGACGACGTTGCCTTCCTGTCATGGCAGCCTGCCAGCAGAACCGCCAAAATCATTCCCGTGCAGATGAGAACAAAAAAAGTCTTTTTCATTGCATCCCCCTTTTTTTATAATTATTTTGCAGCGACATAACAATCCTTCAGACACTCTTTGACGCCCACCAGCCGACCCAACCCTTCGATCTATCCCCGACAGTCCGCCTCTAAATCGCAGGGTATTTGATACGATTCGATTTTGCGGTAGATAGTCCGGCGGCCGATGCCCAGAACCCGGGCCGCCTTGGCCTTGTTCCATCCCGATTTCCGAAGCGCGGCCACGATCTCGTCCGGCCCGACCATCTGCCGGACCCCCGGCAATGTTGGGCGCCCCTTTGCCCCTTCGACATTCCGTATATCCACTGGGAGGTGTTTGAGGGTGATTGTGCCGCCGTGGCAAAGCACAAACGCATGCTCCATCACATGCTCCAGCTCTCGAACATTCCCGGGCCAGGCATAATCCATAAACCGACCGAGAACCTCCCCGGATATCCCCTCGATCGTCTTGTGAAACCGGTCGTTGAACATCCGCCGAAAATGGTCCACCAACAACGGCAAATCCTCCAGACGCTCCCGCAAAGGCGGCAGATTTACTTCCACCACCTTCAACCGATAGTACAAATCCTGTCGAAACTCGCCTCTTTTGACTTTCTCTTTCAAATCCCGGTTCGTGCAGGCGATCACCCGAACATCCACTTTCCGCGATGTCGATTCTCCGACCCGCTCGAAGGTCTTCTCCTGAAGCACCCGCAAAAGCTTCAGCTGAATCATCGGAGAGATGTCTCCGATTTCATCCAGCAGAATCGTCCCCCCGTCGGCCGCCGCAAAACGCCCCTGCTTGTCTTTCACCGCCCCGGTAAACGCCCCCTTCACATGGCCGAACAGCTCGCTCTCCAGCAAGCTCTCCGCCAGCGCCGAACAGTTCACGGTCACAAACGGCCGAAACGCACGGTTCCCGCTGTAATGCAGCGCCCGAGCCACCAGTTCCTTCCCCGTTCCGCTCTCGCCGGTCACCAATACCGTCGTTTCCATGTCCGCCAAATCTTCCAGCAGATTGTAAATGTCCTGCATGGTCTTGTTCCGGCCAATGAGGTTCTGAAAAGAGTTGCGCTCTCGCAACTCCCGCTCCACGTCACGGATCAGGGTGATGTCCCGAATGACCAGCACCGCCCCCAAAAAGTTCCCCAACGGATCCATCAACGGTGAACTCGACACGCTCACCACCTGCTGAGGACGAGACTTATGCCCGCATTCAATCCGGTATTCGCGCACCGCCGTCTTCTTCTCCAGCGTCTGTTTCAACACGGCTCGGCAGGCTTGACCGCACTTCGTCTGGCACGATGATAACGGCTTCCCCGCGATCCCCTTCACGCCGATCCCGCAGATCGTCTCCGTCGATGCGTTGGCATCAATCAAGGTCAACTCCGGATCCACCGTTAAGATCGCATCCTTCACGCTCCCGAAGATCGCCTCCAGCCTCGAACGGTGCTCCGCCAGCTTCTTCTCCGACTCCCGCTTGTCGGTAATGTCGCGCGATACCATCCGAAATCCGTAAATCTTCCCCGACGCGTCGCGAGCCAGGGACACGGATTTCTCAATCGTCCGCCGAACGCCTTCCCGATCCACCACCTCCAAAATGATGTTCTTCACCGGAATCCCCGTGTAATACACCCGCCGGTATAGCTCGTCGTACTGACGAACATCCTTGTCCTTCATGTAATGCCGGTAGTTCATCCCCATCAGCTCTTCGCGCGGAAGCTTCCACATCCGGCATCCCGCATCGTTGATAAACGTGATATTCCCCTTTAAATCAATCTCGCTTAACTGAACGTCCAGATCATTAAAAATCGTTTCGTAGCGGGAAAGCGATTCCTGCAAGACGCTTACAAACACCTCGGAAGATGAACCATAGACTGAATCGTCCATCGGCAGGCCGCCAAATTCTTCGCAGGATTCGGATAACGATTTCATCATTACTTTTCCTCAAAATAATCAGGCAAACATCGCTTTCGTTTTCACGCAAAAGCCCGCTTTAGGGACTGCTGTTTTCTTCCACATTC
>CALBTQ010000060.1 GCA_937967875.1 uncultured Pseudomonadota bacterium | reverse complement strand
TGATATCATTGACACATCGCGATTTAAGACGTGAAAAAAAGTGTCCCAAAGTGTCCCATCTGTCCCACTGAATGCCGGGGTGAGGGCAAATCCGCGAAAATCACGGGACACGCAGCGAGTGCATGTCCCGGGGTTTATCGCCCATACATGCCTACCGAAAAACGGGGACACGAAGGAATCGAGTCCCCGATTTTTTGGCCCGGCGCTGACGCGCGAGCGAAAATGCGGTGCTTGTCGTCGCCAGCTCCTGGCTCGGTGGAGATTGTCGATAAATGCGTCGCCAGGCTGCCTTCCCGCCTGCGCGGGAATGACAAAGCCTATGAGGCCCAACCGCCGGCTAAGACTCCGCACAATGAAGGTAATACATAGGTCCAGGGATTATCCCTGGTGTCCCATGGATAAGGTCGGGAAAGGGATCTCCAATCCTGGATTCCCGCCTGCGCGGGAATGACAAAGCCTATGAGGCCCAACCGCCGGCTAAAGCTCCGCACAATGAAGGTAATACATAGGTCCAGGAATTATTCCTGGGGGCAGTCGCGCAATTCGTCGTACTCGTCCTGGATGCACCAGCGGGGATCGAACCAGCCCTCGATCTCGGGGCACTCGGGCAGACAGAACCAGCCGCTGCCGCATTCGGCGTCGGTGGCGCAGGGCGGCACGCAGACGCCCTCGGCGTTGCCCTCCGGCGTGCTCAGCACGTAGCAGGCCCCGTCGCAGCCGGTGTTTTCGCCGATTTCCCAGCACGGCAGATCGCCGCACGAGCCGCTGTAGCACGGGTTGGTGATCGTGCACGGTTGGCCCTCGACCGTGTCGTCGTCGCCGGCGTCGTCATCATCGTCGTCACCGGCCGATCCGCCATCGGAAGGATTCTCGCCGTCCTCGATGGTCGCCGCCTTCTCGTTGTCGCCGCCGCAGGTGACGATCAACACGATCATCGCCATTACCGCCGCTATCGCCAGGATGCTGCGCATGAAAATCCTCCCCCGTTGCGCTTGGACGAATGGTACAACAACCTGCGCCGAAAAAATACGGTATTAACGATCGAATGGCGATTTATTCTTGTTTTCCGCTTGCTTTGCGCCGATCCTCTTGTAAGAATTTACAATTATGGGCTGTTGAATCTCGTTTAAACGACCGTCAATGCGCTCTTGAAAAAAAAGGCAAGGACATGCTCCGGCGATTTTATAAGTATGGTGGCGTGTTTTTAGCGATTCTCCCTATAACTATTCAGTTTTTCGTTCTTTGGCCGTTGTCGGCGGCCGGACATTCTTCGCTTTCAGAAGCCCAAGCCGCCCCCACCTCGATCACCGTCGTTGACGATCGCGCTTATCCGCCCTTTGCGTTTCTCGATGCGACCGGCGAGCCCCGGGGTATCACCGTGGATATCTGGCGGCTGTGGAGCAAAAAAACCGGCATCGCCGTACGGTTCGAGTTGATGGAATGGGATGCCGCGCTCAACGCCGTGCGCGAAGGGAAGGCCGAGGCGGTCGGCGGGCTTTTCCGGACGCCGGAGCGCGAGGCGGCGTTTGAGTTCACCAAGCCGATCCTGGAAATTCCCACCGGAGTTTTCTTCGATCATCGCAGCGCGGGCATCAAAAGGTTGACGGATCTGCAAGGTTTTCGGGTCGGCGTCGTCAAAGGCGACAGCGGCGAAGAGCTGCTGCGCTCGAATTACCCCGCACTCGAGTTGGCCGTGTTCGCCGGCACGGACGAGTTGGTGCAGGCGGCCATGGAAGGGAAAGTCAAAGTATTCGAGATCGGAAGAGCGTCGTGTAGGGAAAGAGTGTAGATCTCGGTGGT
>CALBTQ010000059.1 GCA_937967875.1 uncultured Pseudomonadota bacterium | reverse complement strand
CTGGGGCTCACGCCCCAGGCTACCTTCTGTCGCCCCTGCGGGGCTCGATGGAAATGATAATTTGCATTCCCGGGGCTCACGCCCCAGGCTACCTTCTGTCGCCCCTGCGGGGCTTTGTGTTCGGTTGGATTTATGAAACAGAATTGTTTGTCCTAAAGCCTTGTTAAAGGCGATAGATTTGTAGCCCGGGGCGTGAGCCCCGGGAAAGCTGATGGCAGTTGTTTTTCAATGTCCTAAGCCTCGCCAGAGGCGATAGATTTGTAGCCCGGGGCGTGAGCCCCGGGAATGGAATGCAATTAGGATTATCAAGCCCCGCAGGGGCGGCAGACTATTGCCTAACAATTATGTTGTGTTTTATCAAAATTGCGTTCAATTCGTCTTGAAATGAAATATTCCGGTGATGCTCCTCTTGATTATTAATATATCGACTGACAATTCCCAGATTGGAATGACTGACGGAAAATACGCTGTACCCTGACTGCCAGGCGAAACAAGCCATTTCCGGAAAATTTTCACGGAGCCATTTGGAAGAATTCGTTTTAATAAAACGGATTAAATCAGACACATTCAAACTCGGCGGCAATGAAAACAGGAGATGAAGATGGTCCTGAACTCCGCCGATTTCATGAATTGTTCCATTTTTGTTTCGAATGATACCGGCGATATATTGATGGAGTCTTTCCTGAACTGAAGAATTAATTGCTTGAAGCCGATCCTTGACCGCGAATACTGCGTGAAAGTGCAATTGTGAATAAGTCGAACTCATCCAATGGCCTCCTCTGCCGCCCCTGCGGGGCTTGATGGAAATGACAATTCATATCCCGGGGCTCACGCCCCGGGCTACCCTCTGTCGCCCCTGCGGGGCTGAAGAAGGATTTCCTTGCCCGGCAAATCGTTGTTCATCTGCTCTCGCTCAAGGACGGTGTTCAGCTAATGATGGTCGTTGGACAAGGGCATCTCTCGCCGAACGTGATCAACCAAAAAAGAAGCATGACAAAAGGCAGCGGCAGCAGTGCGATCGTCAGCTTGATGCGCCGTCCGTCGCGGCGGACGATCCGAAACATGAACCAGGTGGCGGCAAAGAACGTCATGCCCAGCAGGAGTAACACCACGAAAAAATGGCTGTAGGCGAACTCCAGGAAATTCGTCCACGCGCCACTGGTGCAAATGCAAACACCATTGGTGAGACGAACGGAGAACGCCAGATTTACGCCCAACGCCACGGCGTTGAAAATCATCAGCATCAGCCACAGGCGCATCGACGCCGCGCTGGGCGGTTCGATCGAGGATTTCGTTTCCAGCAGGGAATGATTCATTTAACGTATTCCAAACATACGTGCCAAATAAAAGCCTTGATCCACAGCCAAAAAATCAATAGCGGCGCCGGCAGCATCATAATCATTAGTTTGATTCGCCGCCCGTCGCGGCGCACAGAGTGAAAAATAAACCACGTGGCGAAGAAAAACGCCGTGCCGAGCATTGTCATCATCAGCACAAAATGATTGTACGCATACTCCAGAAAATCGGTCCATGCGCTATAGTTGAGGGCGCCATGCTCATGGGTGAGGCGAACGGAAAAAACCAGGTTGAGGCCCAAGGCAACCGCCATAAGAATCATCAACATCAGCCACAGCCGCATCGACGCCGCGCTGGGCGGCTCGATCGAACGTTTCGCTTCGGTTGCGGAAAAGTTCATGTGACGCTTTCCAATTTCGCGAAAATTTCGTCCGGCCCGACGCGCTCCGGCGCGCGGAAAACATGCCAGTGCTGCCGTTGGCCGACGCTCTCGCCGGGCGCCAGTTCACGCCACGGTGCGTGCAGTTCAATCTCCAGATAATTATAGTTCGGCGAGTTGTAGACTTCAACCTCGGCCTCGTGCGCGTAGTCGGCGTCGGGCGGATGCGCGAAGGTGCGCGCGAATACGAGCGTCGCCTCGCCCTCGTCACGCAAGGCGATCACGCAACCGCGTTGCGCGAAGCCGCCGTACTTGAAGTGCGCCGGCGTGTGACAGACGATCTTGCACCACTCGCCCGTGCGCTCGACGAAGCGGTCGAGCATACAGACCGAATCGCCTTCCTCGGGGTAGGGCCGCAACGCCGCGGCGGGCACGTACACGTCGAAGGGCCGCAGCACCTGCGTGACGTTCCACAGGCCGCGCCGCACCGGCCGGTCGGAGTCGTTGCGGATCGTCTCGTCCAGCGTCAGAACGCCGGCGGCGCTCACCTTGACCCGCCGCACCACGCGCAGGCCGGTTTCGCGGCACAGCGGACTGGTCATGACGATCGCGTCGCCGTCTTCTTCGACTTGATACGGCGCGGCGTCCAGCTCCAGCGGCGGGATTCCGTCGATCCACGCGCGCTGCGGCGCGATCCACGTTTTGTCGCCGCCCCACAACCCGAAGCCGATCGCGCGCTTGGCCGCCCGCAGATCGTCCACCGCGGAAAAATCGAAGGTCTCGCCCGTGCGCTCGGCCTGCACGAACAGCAGTTCCTCGCCGCAGTATTTCAGTGAGATGATTCGCCCGCCGATCGCCGGCGCGACCGCCGCGGTCAACTCCCCGCCGCGCAGAGTTTTAAGCGTCCAATTTTTCTCGCCGCCGCGCTGTGCAATCACGAAATGCTCCCGTATGGTTTATTTATTCTAATGAGCGCATACCTTATCTAACGTAGTGAATAGGGAAATTATACAAGATATTGTGCGCGTTTGCAGTGAATTTTCCGCCTAAAATAATACTCCCCCTTCATGGCGCAAATGACGATTTTATGGTTGAGGGCAGAAAAATGGCGCGTTTCTCATTTGAGGAAATTTACACAGCCGATTGAAACGGAATGCGCCGCAACAAAGGGGATGACAATGAATGAACCGAGCGTATTGAGAACGCGCAGCATGCGGTCGCACGGCCTCCCCTCCATCCGGATGAACTTCGAACTGGAAGGCAAGCGCATCGGGCATGCCCACGTGATGCACGAAAGCGGCGACATCGTCGTGCGCCACGTGCACATCGAGGCGCACTACCTCAATCATCCGTACGCTTTCTACACCGTCGAGTCGCTCAAGCGCACCGCCGACGCCATCGTCATCGAGGACCCCAGCACGCTGGAGCGCGATTTCTGGCGGATGATGGGCCTGCAGTCCTTCGGCGGGCGCATCATGTTCTGGAGGCGCGGCCGTAACGCTGACGAATTGGCGCACTGAATCGTTTCCCAATTCCTCCCCTCCGACGACCGCGTTTGACGACGGCGGGCGAATCGGCTACCCAATGGCAGAGGATTATCCAACGTTTGCCGGAGTGGTCGATGAGTTCGCCGCAACCGTCGTGGTCGCAATGGAAAGCGTGGCTGGCCGAAACGCCGTTGCCCGCGGCGCTCGTCTACCTGCCGGCGTTGGATGAAAACATACGCCGCCTGCGCGCCAAGGCCGAGCAAGCGGGCAAACCGGTGCGCGTCGCTTCCAAGTCGGTGCGCAGCGTGCCGTTGTTGCGTCGCATTCTAGCGCAGGGAGAGGGCGCGTTTCGCGGCTTGATGTGCTTCGCCGTACCCGAAGCGGCGCGGTTGGCCGACGCCGGCTTCGACGATTTGCTGGTTGCTTATCCCACCGTGCAGGCTGCCGACATGGCGCTGGCCGCCGAACTGGCCGAACGAGCGGTCGGCTTCAAGCTGGTCGTCGACAGCACGGAGCATCTGCAGGCGCTCGACGCGGTGGCGCGTGGGCGCAAGACGGTCGTCGACGTCGTCATCGAACTCGACGTTTCCTATCGACCGCTGCACGCACGGGTGCACCTGGGCGTGCGGCGCAGTCCGCTGCGCGATGCCGCGCACGTTCGTCGTCTGGCCGAAGCGGCCGCAGCCTTGCGCGGCGTGCGCGTGGTCGGCCTGATGGGCTACGAGGCGCACATCGCCGGGCTGACCGACCGCAATCCCTTCGACGGCTGGTTCAACCCGGTCAAGACCGCGATAAAAACCTTATCGATTCCCGACGTCCGCCAACGGAGATCGGAAGGGCGTCGTGTAGGGAAAGAGTGTAGATGTCGGGGGTGGGCGTATCATTAAAAAAAA
>CALBTQ010000058.1 GCA_937967875.1 uncultured Pseudomonadota bacterium | reverse complement strand
GTCCCCTCGGGGGGACCTTCCTAAACCCACGCCCTATGGGCGTGGTTGGTTAGTCGGGAGGCTTACAGCCGGCGCCGCAAACGGAAGGTGAGGACCTGGCCGTCGTCGCTGACCACCTCGCCGAAGCCGGTCACCGCGCGCACGGTTTTCCAGCGATAGCGGACGATGCATTCGATCGGCAAGCCCTGGTCGAGATCGAAACGCGATTCGAGATCGGCCTCTTTCAATTCCAGGCTCAGCGTGCGGTCGTGCTGCTGGATGATTCCCAGCGGCGGCTTGACGTGCGCGTCGCCCTGGGCGAGGCCGGGCCCGGCGAGGGTGAGCAGCGAGCCCTCGCGCTTGGTCAGGCGCACGCCGAAGACGACGGGGATGTACCCGGTCATCGGCGGATGCGGCACGAGGTTGGTCGTCCACTTCCAGGCGCGCGTCTTGAGCCAGTCGGCGGGCATGAAGGTCTGCGCGAAGGCGGGCAGCGCCTTGGGCGAGAAGCGGTCGGGGTAGACCGTCAGGCCGGGCGTGTCCGCGGGCCATTTTTCGTTGGCGAGGAAACCGTCGGGCGGGGTGAAGCCGCGAAAATCGCGCAGCCAGTTGCCCTCGCGGTCGACGACCACGTGCAGCGCGGCGTTGACGATGCCGCGAATGTAGCGCGAGCCTTCGCTGTGGTTGTCGGGGTCGCGCGGCCGGTCGGTCCAGATTTCGTAGGTCGCCGAGGGACGGCCGTGCCCGCTGACGCTCACCTGCCCGAAGGTCGGTTCGAGCTTCAAGTGCGCCGCGCCGTCGGGGCGCACGTCGACGACCGACAGTTTGTAGCGTGTGAGGGTCGATTTTTCTTCCGGATATTCCTTGGACGCCTGCGGGATATGGGACAACCGTTCGGCCATCGTCAGGTCGAAATTGTCGCCGGGCGTGAAGCGGTAGGCCGGCGGCGTTTCGTGATAGGGCGCGGGTCTGGCGCAGGCGAACGCCAACAAACACACAAGCGGGATGAGAATGCGTTTCATGGTTAATTTGGTATCACTTCGTCCGGTTTTGGGCAAGCGAAGCGAACTTTTTTCTTGGGTTCGGGGTCGAACTTTACCGAAAAGATGATTAGGGAGTTAATGCAATTGGGGTGACGGTCATGCGGGGACGATGGACGATCGCAGGCGCGGCGCTCGCCGTGTTGCTGGCCGCGACGATCGGCGCGGCGACGGAAAATGTGACGATGGTGTTTTGCCGGCAGGTCGCCGGCCGCGAGCCGGTCGGCGAAGCGACCTCGTTTCCGGCCGACGTCGGTTGGATCTACTGCCACACCACCCTGGATAATCCGCCGGCGCCCACGCAGATCCATCACGATTGGTACTACCAGGGCGCGTACATCAGCCGCTACACGCTGGCGGTGGGCACGGGCCAACGTTGGCGCACCTTCTCGGCAAAGAAAATCAGCCCGGCGTGGGCCGGCGCGTGGGATGTGGTCGTGCGCGACGCCGACGAGCGCGAGCTGGCGCGCAAGTCCTTCACCGTCAAACCGGTGCAGTAGCCGTGCGGATTCTGACCGTCGGTCATTCCAACCATGAAATGCCGGCGCTGATTGCGCTGTTGCACGGCGCGGGCGTGCGGCGGGTGATCGACGTGCGTTCGTGGCCGCGCAGCAAACACGCGCCGCAATTCAACCAAGAATCGCTGGAGCGCGCGCTGGACGAGGCGGGCATCGCCTACGAATGGCAAGGGAAATTGCTGGGCGGCATGCTGGAGAAAGTCGCGGGTGAAACCACCGACGACCACTGGCGGCGGTTGCGTGCGCGGCCGTGTTTTCAAGAGGGCGTCGCGGCGCTGGTGGGGCAAGAGGCGGAGGGCGCCGCGCTGCTGTGCGCCGAGCGCGATCCGGTCAACTGCCATCGCTTCTGGGCGATCGCCGAAGAGCTGTCCGCGCGCGGCGTCGAGGTCGCGCACCTGCTGGCCGACGGCGCGATCGTCGCGCATGCGCAACTGGTTGCGCGGACCAAAGCGGCGCAGCTCACCCTTTTCTAATTCGGCAAAATTTCGAACAGCAGGAAGTCGCGCGGCGGCAGCTTGACCGGCACGAGTCGCGCGCCGTCGAGCGCCGTCGAACCGTGGTTGGTTTGCGAGCCCCACGGCAGTTGGACCAACTGTGCGCGCTCGTAACCGTACCAGTTCGAGTCGAGGCTCAGGCCGGTGGCGATGGGTTTGTCGCTCGCGTTGGCCGTCAGCAACAGCACGCTGTCGCGCTCGGGATGACGCCAGGCGGTGACGACGACCGGCTGCGCCTGCCAGAGGCCCGCGTGGAAACGGTTGCCGGCCAGCAGCGACGAATAATAGTCGTAGGAGAAGGCCACCGGATCGGGCTGCGGATCCAGCGCGGGCGGACGCACCATGCGGCCCATGGTCAGGTACGGCGCGGCGGGCGAATTGACGCGCAGATCGATCGCCTGCTTGAGGTAGGCCAGCTTCGCCGGATCGGCGCGGTACACGTCGTCGCCGTAATACCAATGGCGCGGCGAGTCGGGGCCTTCCGCC
>CALBTQ010000057.1 GCA_937967875.1 uncultured Pseudomonadota bacterium | reverse complement strand
GATACTGCGGCCACCGAGATCTACACGCTTTCCCTACACGACGCTCTTCCGATCTCGCTTTCTTCGGCGACGGATAAAAACAAGCGCTGCCGGCGCTCGTCGTGACCCATGATCTTCGCCAGCCCCTTGGTCGGCACGATCTTCAACTCGCCGTTCGCGCCGGTGAACAGGTACAGCCCGTCGGCGGCGGGCATCGCCACCGTGTCGGCGGGCGGCAGGACGAACAGGTTGCCCAGGTTGGTCACCGATTTTTCCCAGACCGTCTCGCCCTGGTCGTTGAGCACGCGCAACGTGTTGCCTTCCTTGCGCTTGAGCAGCACCGCCACCGAGCCTTTCTCGCCGACCGCCGCCGAATGCACGCCGACCAGGTTCACCTCGCGGATCACCGTCAGCAGATGGTTGTAAAAAGTGACTTCCAGGCCGGAGCCCTTCTGGGCGAAATTGATCAGGCGACCGTTGGTCGTCAGGTACACGCGGCCGCTGTAAAACTTGCGGTTGACCACCGTGTAGCCCGCGTTGTCGCGTACGGTGTAGATGGCCGAATCGTCGCGGTTGACCCCGCAGCAGGTGATCAGTTGCGCCATGTTGCCGTCGGCCAGTTTGACCGAGGTCGTCGACTCCAGCGGATAGCCTTCGCCGGCCGCCTGCCGCTTTTCCACCAGCACGACGGTCACGCCGTACGCGCTGCCGGCCAGCAGCGTCAACACGATCAACACGGCGAACAATCGACGCACGAACTCTCCCCCGCTTACTTGAAAAACCATGATATCACGGGATGCGGGCCCGAACCATAGCCCCGCGCGAAAAATTTGCCTCAGCAGCCGCATCCGTCGTCGTCATCCTCGTCGTCTTCGTTGTCGTCGACCGGCGCGACGTCGTCGTCGTCAGTCGCATCGTCATCGACCGCGTCGTCGTCCTCGTCGGTCTGCGTGCAGCCGTCGAAACCCACGTACATCCGACCCGCCGCCGTGAAGCACAGCTCGTTGATCCGGATCTCGCGGTCCCAGCCTATCGTCGGGGCCACTTTCGTGTGATAGACGATCCGCAACGCGCCGTCCGGATCGACCAACGCGCCGTTGTGCCCCGGCCCGTAAAAACCGGCGGCGACGTCCTTGTACAAAATCGGGTTGTCCACGTACTCGGCGAAGGGCCCCAGCGGATCGTCCGCCGTCGCGTAGCCCACCGCGTAGTTGACGCGGTCCGCGCCGTAGCCGCTGTACATCAGGTAATACACGCCGTCATGCTTGACGATCCACGGCGCTTCGGTGACAAACAATTCCCAGTTGACGATGCCCGGCTTCACCAGCGTCGTCGGCTCGCCGTCGATCGTGACCATGTCGCTCATGCGCGCCACGCGGACGACCGAAAACGGCTGATAGCCCGCAAAATAAAAATACAGTCGATCGTCGTCGTCGCGAAACACGTGCGCGTCGATCGCCAGTCCGTTCACCCCGCCGTAGCCGCCGCCGACGAACGGATGATCGTACACGTCCGTGAACGGACCGGTCGGCGCTTCGGCTCGCGCCACGCCGATCATCATGTTCGCCGCGTAATACAAGTAGAAATACTCGCCGTCGGTGTGTACTTCCGGCGCCCAGACGTCCCGATCGTTCCACGCCCCGGCCGGCGCCTGCGCCCACGCGACGCCCTCGTAGCGCCACTGGACCAGGTCTTCGCTCGCCCAACATTCGATGTTCACGTACGACGAGGTAACGTACAGGTAGTACGTTCCGCCTACCTCGATCACCGCCGGATCGGCCGCCGTCTCGGCTTCGGGCAGCACCAGCGGCGCGCCGTAATCGGCCGCGGCGATCGAAGTCGTCAACAACAGCGCCAGCAATAGGATCGTCGATCGCATGTTCATTCTCCGTCATTCGTTTCGTCCACGGTTCCCAGCGGCAGACGCACCGCCCCGCACCCCGCACCGACCAGCAGATAGTCGCGCCCGCCCTCGGTCGTCAGGCGCAACCGGCGCGGCTGCGGTCCGACCGGAATCGTGCGCACTGTGGTCAGGCTGCGCGCGTCCATCTGCACGATCGTTCCGCCCAGAAAATTGCTCAGGTACAAACAGCCGTCGTGCGGATTGTACACAATATAACGGCTGCCGATCGGCGCGAACGTGAGGCGTAGCGTCTCCAGCGAATCCAGATCAAGCTCGTAGAGCAGCCCGGTAAAAAAGCCGAGGATGTACAACCGGCGATGGGGCACGTCCAACGCGAAGCGCGCCTCCCACGAGGCCAGCAGCTTGCTTCTCATGATCTTGCCGGTGGTCGCGTCGATCGCCATCAGCCGCCATTCCAACACCGACAGCAACCGCTGCTGCGGCGGATCGTACGCCACCACGCGTTTGCCCACGCCGGTCAGCGTCCGCCACAATCGCTCGCCGTCGCGGCTGACCAGTTGGATGTCGCTCCCGTGGCCGGTCACCACCGCCAGCGCGTCGGGCAGTTCGATCACCCCATCCGGGTGCGCAGATCGGAAGAGCACACGTCTGAACTCCAGTCACCGAATACGATC
>CALBTQ010000056.1 GCA_937967875.1 uncultured Pseudomonadota bacterium | reverse complement strand
CTATTGCCTCAACAGCTACGGCGGGTTGGAGCACGACCGCATCAACCAACGCCTGAACCGCACTCCCGCCGTGACCGGCGAAGTCAGCGACAAAGAGATAATCGGCCTGATTTACTTCGGCGCGTTCGTCTCCGGCTTGCTGTATTACCTGTGGTTCCCGCACTGCCTGGCGCCCTGGCTGTTGATCATGGGCAACTGGACGCTGTATTCGCATCCGAGTATTTACGCCAAGGCGCGGCCGGTGTTCGGCACGACGGTGCACCTGATCGGCGGCGTGCTGCAGTTCGTGCTCGGCTATGCGGCGGTGCGGCCGATCGACCAAAGCGGATTGCTGATCGGCGCTTATTTCGCGCTGGTTTTCGCCGCCGGGCACCTCAATCACGAAGTGAAGGATCATCAACCCGACAGCGAGGCGGGCCTGCGCACCAACGCGGTCGTCTACGGCCCCGAGCGCGTGTTCCGCTTCGCCTTCGGCGTGTTCACCGTGGCGTTCGTTTATTTGCTGCTGCTGACCGTGACGGGCGTGACGGGCTGGCGCGAAGCCGCGCCGTACTTGTTGATTTATCCGCCGCACGCGGCGTTGCATTGGCGGGCCGTGCGCGGCGCCTGGACCGGTTACGACCGGTTGTATCAGACGGCGTATCGGCTGTTGTTCGTCGCCGCCGGCGTATTGTTGTTCCTGCTCAAGTTGTGGGCGTGAAAGGTTACGCGATGAATTGCGAAATGCATGATGTGGTGGTGGTCGGAGCCGGACCTTGCGGTTCGACGGCCGCCTATGAAATCGCCAAGGCCGGTTACGACGTGCTCTTGTTGGAGCGCGACAAAGTGCCCGGGCAGTTCAATTCCTGCGGCGGCGGCCTGGGCAATTTTCTGCTGAAGAAATTCGACCTGCCCGACTCGCTGGTGCACAAGCGCATCAACAAGGTGCAATTGGACATCACCACGAAAAAGAAACTCTATCAGGCCGACCAGCCGATTTACGTCAGCGTCAAACGCACCGAACTCGACCCGTTCCTCGCCCGGCGCGCGGAATCGGTCGGCGCGCAATTGCGTTGTTACCAGAAGGCCGTCGACTACGATCCGTTCCACAAGCACGTGAAGGTGCTGGACCGCGCCACCGAAACGCATTACCAGGTCGGCGGCAAGATCGTCATTTTCGCCGACGGCGCGCGCTCGATGGCCTGGCAGGTGTGCCGCATCGGCGTGGACCACAAGCGCGAATCGATTATCGGCGTCGCGTTCGAACTGGATTATCCCGACAATCCGCACGAGGCGTTCGAGTTTCTGTTCAACGGCGAAAAACTGCCCTACGGCTATTACTGGGTCTTCCCCACGACCGACACGCTTAACGTGGGCATGGGCGGACCGACCGCGCAACTGGGCGGGCGCATCGGCAAACTGCTACAGGAGTTCATCGACAGCCGCGACGATCTGCGCGGGCGCAAGGTCGTGCGCAAAACCTCGGGGTTGATCCCCTCCTATGTGGCCGACCAACTGCACGGCGACGGCGTGCTGGTCGTCGGCGACGAGATCGGAAGAGCACACGTCTGAACTCCAGTCACCGAATACGAT
>CALBTQ010000055.1 GCA_937967875.1 uncultured Pseudomonadota bacterium | reverse complement strand
AAAACTCGAGCCGACGCCGACCACCGACATGCTCAAGGCGCTGGCGACCTTCACCGCCAAAACGCGCACCAAGGGCCTGGCGGTGATCGTCTCGGACTTTAGGGACGAGGCCGGCTACGAGCGCGCACTCAAAGGCGTGTACAGCGGCGGCTTCGACCTGTCGGCGGTGTGCCTGCATCACGAGTACGAGGCCAAGCCCAAGTGGCGCGGCACGGTGCTCATGGCCGACAGCGAAACCGGCAAGCGGCACCAAGTGACGATCTCCAATCGCGCGCTGCGCCGCTACGAAACCGAATACAACGCGTACCTCGACCGGCTGCGCAACACCTGCCACGGGTTGCACTGCCATTACCTGTACGCGCATACCTCGATTCCGTTTGAAGACATGATCCTCAACGTTTTTCGGCAGGGGCAGTTCGTCAAATGATCGCCAACGGCATCAGCTGGAGCACCTTCGGCATCCTCTACGGCGCGTTGGCCGCCGCCGTGATCCTCATCTATCTGCTGCGCATGGCCCGCCGCGGCCGCGCGGTCAGTTCGACGCTGATCTGGCAGAAGGTCATGGGCTCGCGCCGTTCGCTGTGGAAGGAACTGATCAGCCTGGTGTTGCAACTGCTGCTGATTCTGCTGCTGTGCCTCGCCCTGGTCGATCCGCGCCCGCCGGCCGACTCGTTCCAGCGGCGCTGGGTCGTGCTGATTTTCGACGCCAGTGAATCGATGGCCGCGCACGGCGACGGTCCCTCGCGCCTGCGCCAAGCCGAACGCGACGCCTGGCGGATGATCAGCACGCTGCGCGAAAGCGACCGGGCGATGATCGTCTCCGCCGCCGCGGAGATCGACGCCCTCACGCCCTTTACCGGCAATCAGGAAGAACTCAAACAAGCGCTGACCAAGCTCAAGCCGACCGGCACGCGGCCGAAAATCGCCGAGGCGATCGACTACGCGCTTTCCAGCTTCGCCTACGCCGGCGTGGGCGAAAACGACACCAAGCATCTGTACGTGCTGACCGACAAACCCGAGACGGTCGTCGCGCCGGAAGTCGAAAACGTGCAACTGGGCGTGATCGGCGTGGGGCAGACGCTGCCCAACCTGGCGTTGACCTCCTTCGACGTGCGCAAGACGCTCAACCTCACCGAGGCGCACGACGCTCTGTTGCGCGTGACCAACTTCGCCGCCGAGCCGGTCGCGGCCGAGCTGGCGATCTTCACGCCCGAAAACACGATCACGATCAACCGCGTCGACCTGGGCCCCGGCGAAACGCACAACCAGGTCGTCGGTCTGCCCTTCAACACCTTCGGCAAGGTCACCGCGCTGCTGCGCAAGGTGCAGTTCGCCGACGGCGCGCCCGACGCGCTGGCCAGCGACAACGCGGCCTTCGCCTTCGTACCGCCCACGCGCAAATCCAAGGTCGTGCTGGTCACGAACAAGAACCTGTTCCTCTACAACGCGCTGGCGCTCAATCCGGAAATCGACATGGTCAGCATCCGGCCCGAGGAATACCGCCACGGGCTGTCGTCGGCCGCCGACGTGGTGATCTTCGACCGCTTCACGCCGCCGCAGGAGCCGGTGTGCAGCGCGATGTATTTCCACCCCTCGCCCGGCGGTCCCTTCGCGGTGATGAACACAAAAAAGAAACCGGCGATGACCGGCTGGGCCGAGGGGCACCCGCTGTTGCGCCACGTGGTGATGGACACGTTGCAGATCGACGAGGCGCGCATCCTCAAGCCGGCCAAGGACGACGTGGTGCTCATGGGCCACTTCGACGGCGCGCTGATGCTGCTGCGGCCGCGCGGCGACACGTTCCTGCTGGGCGTGGGCTTCGACCTGGCCAAGACCGACCTGCCGTTGCAGAGCGCCTTCCCGATTTTCATCCACAACGTGGTGCACATTTTCTCGCGCAAACCCGAGGGTGAAATCGACACCGGCCACCGCATCGGCGATCGCGTCGATCTGACCGTCACCGAGGGTCGCGAGCGCGTCGTGCTGGTCGATCCGCTGGAAAACAAAATTCCGGTGGCCGTGCGCGGCGGACGCGCGCTGTACCGTCCGGAGATGCCCGGCTTCTATTCGTATGCCGATGCCGGCGCGCTGCGCGTGTTCGCGGCGAGCCTGCTGGACGACAAGGAATCCGATCTGACCGTCACCCAGGCCGGCGCGTTGCCGGCGTTCGATAACGAAGACGGCCGCGGCGGGATCGAGCGGATCGCGCCCTGGCTGATTCTGGCGGCGCTGCTGTTGGCCGCCCTGGACATGGTGTTGTTCTTAAATGGCAAGCTTTCTTGATGCGATAAGCGGACTGTCTTTCTCGGTCGCCACGTTCAAAGTGGTGGGGCTGGCGCTGTTCGTGCTCGCCGCGGGCGTCGCGCTGGTGCTGCTGGCGCGCGGCAGCCGGCTGATGATGCCCGGCCGCCAACGCTTCCTGCTGGTCGCGGTCACGCTGGGCACCCTCTCGCTGCTGGCCGTGTCGACCGCCGGGCTCAGCTACACCAAGCAGGAAAAGAAACTGGGCGTGGTGATGCTCGTCGACGGCTCCGCCTCGATTCCCGACGGCGAATTCGAGCGCGCGCAACGGTGGGTGGCGCAGGCGTACGATCTGGCCAAAACCGAGTTCGTGCGCACGGTCGTCTTCGGCCGCGATCCCGAGGTGCTCACCAACACCGACGCGGGCGCCCCGCCGATCCAGCGACCGGAGCAGAAACCCGGTTCGCATCTGGAGCGCGCGCTGCACGCGGCCATCGACCTGTTCCCGGAAAACATCACCCGCCGTGCGGTGCTGCTGACCGACGGCAACCAGACCGCCGGCGACCTGGCCGCCGAGGCCTCGCTGGCCGCCGCGCACGGCGTCGAACTGTCCACGCTGATGCTCGACACGCGCGACGATCGCGACCTGTACATCGAGTCGATCGACATTCCGGCCGCGGCGCGACCCGGCGAACGGGTGAAGGTCGGCGTGGTCGTCGTGGCCAACTTCGCCACCGCCGCGCGGCTGCACATTACCCAGGGCGGCAAGTCGGTGTTCAACGAAACGGTGAACATCGCGCCGGGCCGCAACGCCTTCGAAGCCGAATCGACCGTCAGCGGCGTCAACGCGGCGACCTTCTCCGCCCAGATCGACGCGGCGGACGATCAGCATCCCGACAACAACCGCCTTGCGGCGACCATCCGCATCGCGGCGCGCCCGCGCGTGATTCTGTTCGGCGACAACGTCGACGCTGACCTCGCGCTGGTCGAGGCGCTCAACGACGCGGGCCTGAGCGTCAACGTGGCCACCGGCGACAAGATCCCCACCTCGTTGGGTTCGCTGCTGGGCTACGACGAGGTGATTCTCTCCGATCTCAAGTACAAGCAGCTTTCCGACCGACAGCAGGAGACGCTGCTGGATTACGCGAAAACCGGGGGCGGCGGCGTGCTGGTCATCGGCGGGCCCAACAGCGGCGACCTGGGCAAGAAAAAGGAGAAGCTGCCCATCAAGCGCATGATGCCCGTCGTGTTCAAGGAAAAGAAAAAGACCGAGCCCAATCCGGTGACGCTGATTCTGGTCATCGACAAATCGGCCTCGATGGCGCGCCAGCGCAAGTTCGCCATGGCCATCCAGGCGGCGTCCGACACCATCGACCTGCTCAACGAGCGCAGCCGGCTGGGCGTGATTCTCTTCGACGACTTCCCGCGCTGGGCGATCCCGCTGCAGAAGGTCGGTAAGGAAGAGAACAAGGAAAAGATGAAAGAGCGCCTGCGCTCCTTCGGCGTGGACGGCGGCACGTCGATCTACCCGGCAGTGAGCGAGGCGTATAAGAAACTCAAGGACGACAAGGCCAAGGTCAAGCACATCATCCTGCTCTCGGACGGCATTTCGATCACGACCTTCGACCAGTGGGGCCACGTCGTCCAGTGGATGGCCAGCAAGAAGATCACCATCTCGACCGTGGCGCTGGGGCAGGAGTCGGACCGCAAGCACCTGCACAAAATCGCCGAGGTCGGGCACGGGCGCTTCTATTACACGGAAGATTTCACGCAGATCCCGCGCATCTTCCTGGAAGAGACCAAGACGATCGCCAAGACCAACGTCGTCGAAAAGAAGATCAAACCGACGCTGCTTAAAAAAGGCGACCTGCTCGAAGGCCTCAATCTGCAGTCGATTCCCGAGCTCGTCGGTTACAACAGCTCCGAGCCCAAGCCGACCAGCGAGGTGTTCGTCACCGCCGACCGCAACGAACCGCTGCTGGTGCGCTGGCGCTACGGCCTCGGACGCGTGTCGGTGCTGGCCACCGACTCGGGCGGCAAGTGGGCGACCAGGTGGCGCAACTGGAACCAGTACGGCCCGTTGATGACCAAGCTCGTGCGCGGCACACTGGCCGACCTGGCGCTGCGCAATTATCGCATCACCGCCGACACCGAGGACGACAAGGCGCGCCTGGCGGTGGACGTCACCGATCAGTACGGCAATTTCGTCAACGACCTGAACCTCGTGGTGCACGTCTCGCGACCCGCGGGTGGCGAAGACGACAACAACGAACCGCTGGAAGTGCCGCTTTCGCAAGTGCGCGCCGGCGGCTACGAGGGGACCTTCGAGGTCGGCAGCTTCGGCACGCATTCGCTGCGCGTCGAGCCGCAGGGCGGCGCGTTGGCGCGCGCGCAGGGCATCGGCCAGGTGCACCTGACCCCGCCGCGCGAGTTCGTGGCCACGCAGCCCGACCGCGCGTTGCTGAGCAAGGTCGCGACGATCGGCCGCGGGAAATTCAATCCGCAGCCGCAGGACATGTTCGCCGAACCGGAAATGGAATACCCGCAGCGCAAGGCGTTGTGGAACTATTTATTGTACGTTGCCCTGGGGATGATGCTCGTGGCGATCATCATCCGGCGCAGCTAAAAGGAGGAAGGCAGCAATGACGGACTACAAGGCTCGCGTGGCTGAGTTTGCGCAGCAATACAAGCAGCTCGGCGAGCAAATCGGTAAGGTGATCGTCGGCCAGGAAACGGTCGTGCGCGATCTGCTGCGCACCATTTTCGCCGACGGCCATGCGTTGATCGAAGGCGTGCCCGGCCTGGGCAAGACGCTGTTGGTCCAGACCCTCGGTCAGGTCTTCGCGCTCAAAACCAGCCGCATTCAGTTCACGCCCGACCTGATGCCCACCGACATCCTGGGCACGAACATGATCGTCGAGAACGCGTCGGGGCATAAGTCCTTCCAGTTCCAAAAAGGTCCGATCTTCGCGCAGATCATCCTGGCCGACGAGGTCAACCGCGCCACGCCCAAGACGCAGTCGGCGCTGCTGCAGGCGATGCAGGAGCGGCAAGTGTCGGTGGCCGGCACGACCTATGACCTGGAGCTGCCGTTCTTCGTCATCGCCACGCAGAACCCGATCGAGATGGAAGGCACCTACCCGCTGCCCGAAGCGCAGGTCGACCGCTTCCTGACCAAGATCTACATTAACTATCCGCAGCTCGCCGAGCTGAATAAAATCCTCGATCAGACCACCGGCGTCGCCGCTCCGCAAGCGTCGCGCGTGATGGACACCAAGCAGATCCTCGCCGCGCAGCGTCTGGCCGCCGAAATGCCCGTGCCCGACCACGTGCGCGAAGCGATCGGCAAATTGATTCTGGCCACGCACCCCGAGTCGGAACTGGCCGGCGACACGGTCAAAAAGTACATCCGCTTCGGCGCCAGCCCGCGCGGCGGTCAGGCCCTGATGCGCACGGCCCGCGTCGGCGCGCTGATGGACGGCCGCTACAGCGTGTCTCTCGACGACGTGCGCGAGGTGATGCACATCTGCTTGCGTCACCGCCTGCTGTTGTCGTTCGAAGGCGAAGCCGAAGGCGTGAAGACCGACGAGATCCTCGCCGAGGTGGCCAAGAAGGTGCTCAAATAGCGCGCTTGCTTGACAGGCCCGCCGCGCCCGCCCTACTCTGGCGGCCCAACCGCACGGAGTAAGGCGTGGCTCGGGTAGATCGGAAGAGCACACGTCTGAACTCCAGTCACCGAATACGAT
>CALBTQ010000054.1 GCA_937967875.1 uncultured Pseudomonadota bacterium | reverse complement strand
AGGACATCGACCTAGTGCCGATTGAAGCGGGACCGATCGGTCCCGCGATGAACGCAATCAGGGGGTGTCTCGACGATTGGCTGGGCCCGCCCAAAAGCAAACAGGGCAAAAGCCGGGTGACGTTGCTATACCGTTTTGTCACGGAAACAGAACCCGCCGGGCAAAGACGGCTGAAAATCGAGATCAACTCCCGCGAGCATTTCTCGGTGTTCGAAATCGACCGAAAAAGATACTCCGTGTCCAATCCCTGGTTTTCCGGCGAGGCGGAAATCGCGGTGTACCAACTCGATGAATTGTTGGGAACCAAGCTCCGCGCCCTGTACCAGCGCAAAAAAGGACGCGACCTTTTCGATTTGGCTTTCGCGTTTTCCGATTACGAAATCAACGCCGACCGCGTTGTCCAATGTTTTCTCCGTTACATGGAGCACGACGGAAACGCCGTAAGCCGCGCCCAATTCGAGGCCAACCTCGCGGCGAAGGCGCAGGATAGGGCTTTCATCGAGGATATCGAACCGCTCCTCGCTCCCGGTGTTGCATGGGATTTCGAAGACGCCCTCCGCGTCGTTTCGGAAAACCTCGTGGAAAAGTTGCCCGGAGAACCGTGGAAAGGAAAAAGGCGTTAAGCATTCGGCCCCGACGAGTTTAGACGAAATCTCACGGTCTCAATATTTCATTGTTCGTGGCAATGGCTATGGACTTTTGCGGATATTCCACAAAGAAAGAGATTGGTCGCCTGAAGCTATCGCGTCGCCATTCCTCCTTGATTTGTTTGGTGGTGATATGAAAACGCTTTCCATTCCTTGTCCCGCGACAAGGCGGATCGCCTTTTCAAAATGCTCCATCCTCACCTCAACGGACTCCGGAGGCGCATTGTTTCCCACGGCTTCTTTGATGCAGGCCATACCAGCCTCGCGGCAGGCCAGTTCGATCTGCGCGCCGGAGAAATCAGGTGTAAGGCTGGCCAATTCACGGGGGTCGATGTCGGAGCGGACTTTCATTCCGGCCATGTGCCTGGCGAAGATGGCTGCGCGGCCTTCCAAGGTTGGAACTCCCATGAAAATCATTCGGTCGAAGCGTCCGGGGCGGCGCAGGGCGGGGTCCACATCGTCTGGCCGGTTGGTTGTGCCGATGACGAAGACGTTGCCGCGATCTTCCAACCCGTCGAGGAGCACGAGTAGTTGCGACACGAGGGTCTTGTGGTGATGCCCTTCCGCGAGGCTTCTGGCGGATGCGACGGCGTCGATCTCGTCGAAGAGGATCACGGAGGGCGCGAGTTTGCGTGCTCGCGTAAATATCAACCGCATTCGTTCCTCGGATTCGCCCACCCACTTAGAGAGCACCTCCGGCCCGGAGACGATCTCGATGTGCGCGCCGGATTCCCCGGCCACGGCCTTGGCGAGCAGCGTCTTGCCGGTGCCGGGCGGGCCGTATAACAGGACGCCTCTGCCGCACTTTGCGCCGATGTGCTTGAAAAGCTCCGCGTGCTTGATCGGCATCTCCACGTAGTTGCGCACCGCCTCCACCGCGGCGTTCTGTCCGCGCACATCGTCATATCGGGTTGGCGGGATATTGCGAGTGATGGGGCGTGACGATGCGCCGCTTCCGATATGGACCGACAAGCCGCTGCTTATTTCGTTTTCGCGCACCAGCGCCCAGGGCAGGTTGTACAGGCCGGTCGGCGCGACCCATGCAGGCTCGCCGGTGGAGCGATGATAGAGCATCATCCACTGGCCGTCGTTTTGCGGATCGAGCGTGTCGGGCAGGTCGTTGATCTTCTTCTCAATCTTGTCACGGTCAAACAGGGGGCATTGGCGACACAGATCGTTTCGCTCGCTTTGAATCTGCGAACGGAGTGCGTTTTTATCGATGTTGACCACGCTCCCGTTAAACGTCCCCACCGCCCACCAGGGCTGAAGATTGTTGGCGTAGCGTAAAAAGTTCGGCAGCGCCTCGATCCGCAGCATCCTGCAACCGAGCCGCGAGCCTGATCCTTCGCAACCTTCTTTTCGATTGGTGCGCCAACACCGTCGCACTTTCCGCAACCGGTGCAGAGCGGCGTCCAGTTCGCGCCCTTCCAGAGGATCGCCGCCTACTTCGATTTCCGCGCTTTTCCAGGTTCGGACCAGAGCGATAAGAGAGATGATCCGGGAGGAATTGCGCACGATGTCCCGATGCACGACCACGTCGATATGGCGCAGCCGGCCGCGATCGTCGGTTTCCACCCTGATGTGACTACCCCCTGCAAGCTTTTTCACCCGGCGCAGGGCTTCCCCGAAATTGACCGACGGGCTGCGGCCAAAAGAGATACCAATGGAAAAGGATAACCGCGACGGCTCGCTGTTCGATGCCAGCGCGAAAAGATCGGAAGAGCACACGTCTGAACTCCAGTCACCGAATACGATC
>CALBTQ010000053.1 GCA_937967875.1 uncultured Pseudomonadota bacterium | reverse complement strand
CCTGGATTCCCGCCTGCGCGGGAATGACATACAGCCATCTTCATGCGTTGCGCGCGACAGCGCCGGCCAAGGTTTCGTACAATGACGGCGATGTCAGGTCCAGGAATTATTCCTGGTCATCCTCGGGCCGGGCCCTCACCCCCGGCCCCTCTCCCACGGGGAGAGGGGAGATCGGGCAACCGCTTTTTCCCTCTCCCTTGGGGAGAGGGTCGGGCGCAGCCCGGGGTGAGGGATTCCCGCCTGCGCGGGAATGACAGTCTTAAAATTCCGGGTACACGTAACAAGTACATGTCCCCGAATTTTCGTGAGGGACGTTTCCCGGTGCGCCCAGGCCACCACAGGTTTTCCTACCAAAGATCGACGGTGCGAAATGCCGGGTGATATCCACAAGATTAAATGGCAAATATCATAATTGTTCCTATGTCGTCAAATAAGAGGTTTTCAGCCCATACGGTCGCGTCGATGGGAGAATTTTTTCGGAGAAACAGGCCGTTCGTTTCACCGGCAAACGCGCGCGGAGTGAAATTTTGCCGAGCGCCTTGCCAGCGACGCCAGCATCCCCTACAAAATTGTATCCGGATCTCGCACCGCGGCTTGGGTCGGACGCCGCGGAAGAAAGTGGAAAAAGCATGAAGTGCAACCGTATTCATTTTTCGATAATCCTTATTCTGTTGACGCTGTGGCTCGCGGCATGCTCGTCGCCGCCCGCCGAGGTGAAAACGGAAGTCACCCAAATCGGCGCGCCCGGCTTTTTCCACCTGGTCAAGGAAAATGACGTCTGGTGGTTCGTGAATCCGTCGGGCGAAAAATTCGTTTCGCTGGGCATCAAACACATCGAGCCGCCACTGATCTGCTCGCAAAACAACCGCGACATCTTCATGAAGAAGTACGGCGCCGACCTGCTGCTGCCCGACGGCGCGCCCAACGTCGAGGGACAGGCCGCCCGCCGCTGGCTGGAAGACAGCATGGATCTCGTCCGCGAATGGGGGTTCAACACGCTGGGCGTGCACAATCCGATTCAGCAACAGACGATGCCCTACGTCGCCAAGTTCCGCCCGCTGATCCTCGACGGGTGGGCGCTGTACAGCAAAACGTACATGGACCCCTTCAACCCGGCGACCGCCGCGTTCGTCGACGACAAAGCGCGCGAATGGGCCGCGGCCAACAAAGACGACGCGCTGATCATCGGCGTCAGCTTCAGCGACACGCCGCGCTGGCACAATTCGCCGGGCAACCTGCACGGCTGGATCCGCTTCCTGGTGCAACTGCCCGCCGACGCGCCGGGCAAACAAAAGTGGGTCGAGTATCTGCGCGAGCGCCACGGCGACATCGTAAAGGCCGAGGCGATCTACGGCATCGGCGCGGCGTCCTGGAACGATTTTCTGGCGCAGAAAGCCTGGCCGCGCCCGACCGATCCGCAGGGCGCGCTGGCCGACGTCGACGGCTTTTTGCCCGTGCTCGCCGACGCCTGGTACGCGCTGCTGACCGCCGCGGTGCGCAAGTACGATCCGAATCATCTGATCTTCGGCGACAAGTTCGAAGGCAAGATCGGCATGCCCGAGTGGCTCGATCCGATCATCGCCAAGTACTTCGACCTGACCTACATCCAGTGGTACGACTACGCCGAAAACCAACTGCCGCGCCTGGAGCAAATGCACCGCACGACCGGCAAACCGATTCTCATGGGCGACTCGTCGTTTTCCAGCCCCAACCGCAACAATCCCAAGCCCAAGGGCGTGCACCTGCCCTCGCAAGAGATGGTCGGCGAGGCCTATTATCAGTACTTGCAGACGATCGAGGCGCAACCGTACATCCTGGGCTGGCACCACTGCGGCTTCATCGAGGGCTCGCCCGACCTCAAGCGCTTCCACCCGTTTTACGCCATCCAGACCGGCTTCCTGCGGCCCGACGGCACGCCCTACGCCGAGACGGTCCGCCGCGTGACCGAGGCCAACCGGCAGGCGCACGCCTGGCACGCGCAGGCGACGGCCGGAGGCGGACTGACGCGCCCCAGCGTTTTCCGTTCGGCGGACGACCTCAACAAAGAGTTGCTCGCTTCGGTCAACTCCGCACGGATGAAAACCACTCGGCTGGCCAACGGCATACTGACGCAGGTCGACGACAACGTCTACAACGTCGGGCGCATGACGACCGCGTTTTCGCAAGCGCCGAAGAAGAACATCTCATGGATCGTCACCGACGACGGCGCGGTGGTTGTCGACACCGGGCTGGATCGCAGCGCGCAACAGGTGCGCGAGTTGATCGCCCAAACCACCAAGCAGCCGATCCGCTACGTGATCTACACGCATCACCACGGCACGCAGATCGGCGGCACGGTCTACCTGCGCGACGAGAAAACCAAGGTCATCGCCCACGAGGACACGGTGCTCGAACTCGACCTGCGCAAGGAGATGGCCCCGCACATCGCCAAGCTCAACAGCGTGCAGTTCGACTTCGAAAATCCCGCCGACAACACGCGCATGAGCGTGGTTTACCCCGACATCACCTTCGCCGACCGCTACGATTTCACGCTGGGCGACACGCGCTTCGAGCTCTACCACGCCGACGCCGAGGCGCAGGATTACACCATCGTCTGGCTGCCCAAGCAGAAGATCGTCTGGGTCGCCGACCTGCTCAGCGTCAGCGCGCCGATGATCGCCAGTCCGATGAAGCGCGTGCGCGACGACGTGAAGTGGAGAAAGGCGCTGGAGTTCATCAAGTCGTTGCAGCCGGAAATTCTGATCACCTCGATCCTGCCGCCGATCGACAACCAGATGCTGATTCACCAGTGGATCGACAGCTACATCGCCTACCTCGATTTCGTGCACCGAACCGTCATCGGGGCGGTCAACGACGGCACGAGCGTCGAGGAGCTCATCGCGCAAACCAAGCTGCCGCCGACGCTTGCGGACAATCCCTTTGTGCAGGATCATTACGGCACGCTGGAATTCAACCTGCGCGGCTTGCACCAGATGTACACCGGCTGGTTCGACATGAACGGTACGCATTTGAAGTTGGTCATGCCGCGCGACAAGGCCGCCGCCTTCGTGGCCGATATGGGCGGCGCCGACAAGGTGCTGGCCCGCGCGCAACAACTGCACGCGGCCAAGAGCTACCAACTGGCGCTGGAATACCTCGACCTGCTGCTGGCCCTTGGCGAAAAAACGCGCGACGCCCACCTGCTCAAAGGCGAAATTTTAACAGCGATGAGCGAGCTGTACGATCATCCGATCACGCACAACATGCTGCGCCGGCTCGCCCAGATGGAAAAGGAAGTGGCGGAGAAATAAACGCCGGCAGTTGCTTTTCGCATCCTTCGTTGCCATTTTTCAACTATTGGAAACAAAACCTGCGCATCGGCCTGCCGATAATTACTATATATGAGATATTTTAATGAGTGCATTCATCATTCAAGAGAAAGTTATCGCCGATTGGCAGATGATCGTCGATTTGATGGCCGAGCAGTTCAACGTGCCCGCCGCACTGATCATGCGCCTGGCCCAGGAAGACATCGAAGTGTTCGTCGCCAGTCACGGGTGTGACAATCCCTATCGCCCCGGCCAGCGCGAGCATTTTCACAACTCGGGACTGTATTGCGAAACGGTGGTGAACACGAAAAGCAAATTGCTTGTCCCCAACGCCCGGATCGACGACAACTGGAAAAACAACCCCGACGTCAAACTGAACATGATCTCCTACCTGGGCTATCCCATCTTTCTGCCCAACGGCGATCCCTTCGGCACCCTATGCGTGCTCGACAATAGAGAAAATTGCTACTCGCGCCTGACCGAACACGCGATGGAAAAATACCGCGATCTGATTCAGAGCCACCTTGCGCTGACGTACATGAACCACGTTCTGCAAGAGGAAAACAAAAGTTTGATGGACTTCATTCATGAACTGCGCACGTTACGCAACATTCTGCCCATGTGCTCGTCATGCAAACGAATCCGCGACGAAAAGGGCCTTTGGCTATCGCCGGAAGAATATCTGAATCAACAAAAGCACACGGACATATCGCACAGTATCTGCCCCGAATGCAGCCGCCGGCTGTATCCCGAACTACAGACCTGACCGTTAGTCGTCTTCCCGGTCGTCGGTCTCGATGCACGGTGGATTCGCGATTTCCTCAGCGTACGCGCGCCGTGGGAAAAGCTGCCCGAGCAGGAGCAACAGGTCGTGCTCTACGGCAGCGGCGACGAAGGACTGGTCTTCCACTACGACCAGGGCGACCGGCGCTACGAATTCACGCAGGTCTTCGAGGGCGTGACCGGATCATCCGAATGCTTATTCCTTGTGCTTATAACATAGGAAGGCCGGCGGCGACAAACGCGGATCAGTAGTAGTACCAGATCGTCCGGTAGTCGCGGATGTCCTCGCCGCGCGCGGCCATGTGGTTGAGATAATCGTAGATCGACACGTCGACGTAATTGTATGGCGGCGCGGCCTTGAGGTTCTTCTCCCACGGATGAAACTCATACACGCGGCAGCCGTCGGGCCGCACCATCACCAGGCGGTGATCCTGCATCGCGCGCAGGTGATTCTTGCCGAGCTTGGGCACGTTGAACACCGGCTCGTCGGTGCGATCCAGGCCGGGCAGCAACCGCGCCTCCTCCTTGCGCTCCTGCAGAATGCGCGCGATGGGCGCCATGTACCGCCGCGTCTCCGCCTTGCCCTTGGCGTTGAAGGTGTAATACGGATCGACCCCGATCGCGCGCAGGTCCAGCCGCAGCTTGGCGGTTTCGAAGCGCCGCGAATTTTCCATGGTGAACACCTGCTGGTTGTACACGCCGATGCCGCGCAGTCGCAGCCGCTGCACCGCCGTCATCGCCTCGGGCGTGATTTCATACGGATGCTCGAAGTGCGTGACCACGGCGATCTCCCGTCGGCCCGGCACGCGGAATTTGTCGAGCAGATCGGCCAGCGCTTGCGTCCAACGCATCGGCAGCACCACCGGCGTGCGCGTGCCCAGCCGGATGCGGTAGACGTGGTTGATCGACGCGACCGCGGCCAGTACGCGCTCGATCTGCTCGTCGTCCATCACCACCGGATCGCCGCCGGTGATCAGCACGTCGCCCAGGCCCGGATGATCGCGGATCCACGCGACGGCCAGGTCGATCTTCTCCTCCGGCGCCAGCGCGTCGGCGGCCAGGCATTCGTCGATCTCCCAGTTGCGCTGGCAGTAAACGCAAATCTGCGAACAGGTGTTGTACGGCTTGAAGATGCACACGATCGGATAGCGGCGCGTCACCAGATCGATCGGCGAGGTGTCGTGCTCGCCCATGAAATCGAAGTACACGTCGCGGTCGGCGCGATGGCGGCTCATCGAGTCGACGTACTCCGGCGGCGGCAGCACCTGCGCGCGCACCGCGTGGTCGTAGCCGATCGCCGGATTGCGGTCCATCAGGCTCAGGTAGTAGGGCGTCACGCCCATCGGCAACCGGCTCTTGAACGATTTGCGCAGCGCCGCCTGCAACTCATTGTCCACCTCGATCAGGTGGATGATCGTCTCCGGATTCTTGATCACGTGTTGCAGGTGCCAGCGGTAATCGTTCCAGTCCTCCTCGCTCGCGCCGTAGTACCGCAAGATACGCGCACGGTTCTGCTTGCGCCAGGCGACGACCTCGTCCTCCAGGCCCGACGGATACCGCCGGAAATACTTGCGCACGTACCCGGCGATTTCGTCGAGCTCGTCGCTGCGCTCCATCGCCGCCTCGCGCCCCTCCTGCTTGAGGTACGCCGGAATCCCTTTGCGCACGCTTTCGTCTTCCTTGTAGATGTTCGAGCGGCCGGCCACGCCGCGAAACAGGTGGATGAACTCGAGGATGAAGCCGACCGACACTTCCCAACGCAGCTCCGCGCGCCGGCCTTGCGCCAACAACCACAGGCACTCCAGCGCGCTGACTTCGGTGCGCATCTCGTTAACCGGCCCGATGATCGAGCAGAACACCCGCACCGCGTCGCGCACCACCGCCTTCTCCAGAATGTGCATGTCGTTGTCGCGCGCGAAAATCGCCCGCTCGGCGCGGTGCAGGTAGTCGTATACCTGCTCGCGCACCTCTTCCAGCGAAACGCCGGCGCGCAGAATGTCGCTCAGCTCCGGATTGGCGTCCCACAACCGTTGCAGGTAGCGGTCGTAATCCAGCTCTAGTTTCGGTTTTTCCAACTCCAGCACGTCGGCGATAACGTCGTCAGTGACGATCTTCGTCGAAATGGCGCGCAGGTGCGCCCGGCCGGTTTTATCCGGTTTAGATGAAGACATGACGGGCTCCTTTCCGGCAAAGATGGAACCGGGGTGGGAGAGCTGTGCGCTCGGCCGTTCAGCCGGCGCTCCGCATTCGGCGAAAGAAACGTTTGCGCGGGGCCTTCTTTTTTTCAGCCGTTCACATGCACCTGCAAGCAGTATAGCACATTATCGTGCTGCCGTTCCGAACTTGTGAAGATCGGAAGAGCACACGTCTGAACTCCAGTCACCGAATACGATC
>CALBTQ010000052.1 GCA_937967875.1 uncultured Pseudomonadota bacterium | reverse complement strand
CGGCGGTCAAGATCCAGAAGATGCTGCGCTTCCCCGACGGCAGCATGCGCCTGCAAACGATCGACGCCGAAGGAGCGCCGCAGCTCGATCGTCTGCTGCGCACGTACGGGCGGCGCGTGCAGCCGGGTTTGTTGATCAACACCAGCTTCAACCGGCACACCGCACCGATCGTCGCCGACACGGAAGCGGCGGTGGAACTGTATCGGCAGACGCCGCTGGCCGCGCTGGTCGGCGGGGCGACGTGCCTGGTCAAACGCGGGCGGGAGGCGCAATGAAAAAAGCGTTGCCCGTACTGCTGACGGCCGCGATTTTCGTGTTTTACTTTTTTCATTTCGTCGGCATCGGCGTGGATTACTGGGATACCTACATCGCCGCGCCGGCCACCTTCATCGCCGGACAACCGGCGGTATTCGTCGACCAGCAGGGCCAGGCGAAATACGCCGCCGCGCCTCGTCGCGGACTGCCCGCCGATCTGGTCGACAAACAGACCTTCGGCATCGTTTCACAGGACCAGCGCATCGGCGCAGGAGTGACCTTCGCGATCGCTTACCTGGCCTGGGGCGTGCTGGGCTTTCGCCTGTTGTACGCCGGATTCGGCGCGATGACGTTCCTGCTATCCTTCGCCGTCGGCCGCCGCCTGTGGCCGCGCTGGGAAGCGGCGGTGGGCTTGGGCCTGCTCGTCGCGATCAATCCGCTGATGCTGGCGATTGACCGGCTCAACGCCAACTTCATCGCCGTGCCGATTCTCATGGGCCTGCTCGCGCTGCTGCTGGAAAAACCGTCGCGCTGGCTGCTGGCCGGGCTCGTCTACGGCGCGCTGGGCGGCATCCGCAACGAAGCGATCGTGCTCGCGCCCGCGCTGGCGCTGTACGCCCTGCCCACGCGCGAGGGGCGGCGCGGGCTGGCGCTGATGACCGCCGGTGCATTATCAACGATCGCGCCCTACCTGGCGTGGAACAAATTCGCTTTCGGCAAGTGCCTCATCCACTCGTCGCAGTACGACTCGTTCGTCGGCTTCCGACCCGAGTTCGCGCATCGTCTGTTCGGTTGGCAATTCAAAATCAACGGGCTGTTCAATTGGCCGTTTCACGATCATCTGGTGCGTACGCCGCATTATCCGTTCCCCACGTATTGGACATTGCCGCTGGTGCTGATCCTCTGCTTCGGCGCCGCGTTGAGCGCCGCGATGATCGTCGGGTGGCTCGCGCAATGGCGCGCCGACCGTCGCCTGAGCGGCCTACTGACCGGCTGGATCGTTTGCGGCCTGGGCCTGTTTTTGTTCCAGGAAAATTGGGAAGAGCCCAAAACCACCTTCGCCGCGCTGGTCATCGGCCCGCTGGCGGTGCTGGCAGGGCAAGGCGTGGCGTGGCTCGTCGCCGGCGCACGCGAAAAACGCCGGTGGCTCGTCTTCGCCAGCGCGTTGCTGGTCGTGGAGGGTTTCGTGCTCAGCGCGCGGCTGGTGGACGCGCCGGTCGACGAGCGCTGGTACGAGCGCTTTCCAAAGGCGAAAATCGAAGCGGCGACGATCGGCTGCCTGAGCGACGAGCAGCGACGCGAGTGGATGTTCTTCCACACCGACGAGTGCGCCGCCGAGCTGGCCGAACAACGACGCAAGCTCACCGGCGGCACGCTCTGGCCGCGCCTGTACTATCCGCTGCCTTGGCCCGACGTCGACCTGCGCGCCGAATGGCTGCGGCGCGAGCCGCCAATCTTCGATGTCTGGGATCACATTTACGGTTACTGATGCGGGCGTCTCACCCGAGCGAGCACGTCGCCCATATACTTCACCTGAAAACGCAGCAACGGCCGGTAGCGCGGGGCGAAGATCGCCGCCAGGGCGGTCCAGCCGAGAAAGAACAAGTGCGCGCCGATCAACAACGGCAACCCGATCGCCCGCGGCAACGGAAGGCGTTTCGTCACGCGATCGTCCGGCGCGTTCATGGCTTCTCCCCGTCACCGGATTGCGTCAGCCACTCACGTCCCCGGGCCAGTTTTTCGTCGAAAAACCGCGCGACCGCCTCCGCCTCGTGCACGGGCGGCGCGCCGCACAACAACAACGGCAGATAATACAACTCGCCGGGCCGGCATTTGGGTTGAATGCCGAGGAAACGATCGCCCAGGCGCACGCCCAGGCGCAGGCCGAGGCGGCGCAATTCGCGAATCGACTCCTCGCGCGATTGCTCATAAACCGGCTGAAAATAGTCGATGCCGAACTCGCGATAAAACGCGCGCACGCGCTCCAGGCTCAGCAGATCGGAAGAGCACACGTCTGAACTCCAGTCACCGAATACGATC
>CALBTQ010000051.1 GCA_937967875.1 uncultured Pseudomonadota bacterium | reverse complement strand
TCGTATTCGGTGACTGGAGTTCAGACGTGTGCTCTTCCGATCTATAATACCGGTGCCAGTTGAAGTGCAGGCCGGATTCGGCGTCGTAGTACTGGCCGGGGAAGCGCAGGTTGAGGGTCAGTTTGACGCCATCGCCGTCGACGTCTTCGTTGAGTTCGATCGTCCGGCCGAAGGGCGAGAAACGGTGCGTCCAGACCACCTGTCCGCTCATGTCGCTGACCGCCAGGTGGTCGCAGAAAAAGTCATCCGCTGGGTGAGTACGTTCCATCGAATTAACTATACATTGTTCAAATAAATCTTCAAGGCAAATCAGCACAAACACATGCCTTAATAGATTGTTCAAGCTGATGTAGTCGCCTCATGACATAAGTTCTCCCGCTCATTTTTCGCCCGGCGATCAGCGCCCGGCGGACTTCTCCGTCGCCGGGGTGAACGACGCGTGATAAAGCACTTGTTCGCTTTCGTACAGCAGATGCAACGTGCCGTCGGCGGCGCGCACGAGGCCTTGCGGGTAAAAGGCTTCGCCGGTGCCTTCCAGCAGGGAGAACGTGAATTCCTCTCCCGTCCAGTAGACATAATAGAGCGAGTGGGAGTCGATGTCGCTGAACACGATGTGCGGACGTTCGTTTGCGTCGAGGGCGATCATGGCGGCAGTGGCGCCGTAGCCTTCACAAAAGCCCAGGTCCAGCGAGTCGACGCCGGGGCGCGTGGTGCGATAGCCCATCTGGCTGTGCACCTGCCCGTATTGGTTACCGCCGGAACCATGCACGCTCAGGTGGGCGTACCCCTCGCCGTCCACCGCCAGGTCGCCGGGGTTGATCGCCCAGATGGTCAGCTTATCATCGCCATAATAACTCAGTCGCTCCCACGCGCCGGTTTTATTGGTCAGATACACGGGCGACAGGCTGTAGGCATACAGCAGATGAAGATGTCCGTCGGCGTCGAATTTCAGGCGTGGGGCGCCATACATGGAGGCGTTGTCGATCGGCCAGGTCTGCCACGATCCCTCGACCCACCGGGCGAGCATCAGCTTTTCCCGGCCTTCGTCGTAGTAGGCGATCAGCACGCGGCCGAGTCCGTCGACGGCCAAATCGGCGTAGCTATAGTTCGCCACAATCGGTTCGGCGCGCCACGGCCCGGTTTTATTCGTGAGGTAAAGCAGCTCCTGCATTTTCGTTTCAAAGACAACCAAATGCGCGTGACCGGCCGCGTCGATCGCCAACGCGGGCGCAACCCCAAAATGCCCGTCGACGGGTATTTGTTCCGTCGTCCACCCCTCGCCGTCGTTGACCAGGTAATACAGCCGATGCGATTTCGTCACGGCCACGTGCAACGAACCGTCCGACCCCAGAGCGAGGCTGGCATCGCCGATCAACCCGTCGCCGGCGAGCGTCACGGACGTCCAGGCGCCGCCGTCGCGCTGGGCCAACGCCAGTTCGCCGGTCCTGTTGCGGTAATAGGAAACGAGCGCGTCACCCGCGTCGTCCAGCAGCAGCGCGGGGCAAGCATTGTAGTAGGCGTTCGTTTCGTTCAGCGTTTCGACGTCCCAGCCCTCGCCGTCGGGCACAACGTAGAAAAGCTGACGCGGATACGATTGCGTGAACACGATGTGCGGTTCGCCGGTCGCGTCCAGCGCGAGATCGACGTCACAGGCGGAGTTTTGTTCGTCGGACGCATAATCCACAGTTACAACCTGCCAACCGCCGGCGGCGTTGGTGGCGTAATCGACCTCGCTGAACATGCACTGCCAGAAGTAATCGTTGGTCCAGTAGCAAAAGACCTTGCTGAAGGCGATGTGCGCGTGGCCGTCGGCGTCGAGCGCCAGCGCGTTGCGGCCGCCGCTGTTGTCGGCATCGGCGACGACTTCGGTCGTCCAGCCGTCGGCGGTCCGGCTCGCGTAATGGATTTCCTCGTCCTGCAAATAGCTCAGATGCACTCCGCCGTCGGCGTCGAGCGCCACGCCGGTTTGGCCCTCGGAAAAATCGATGTCGTCGGCGATCGTCTCGGCCACCCAGGCGCCGGTGGCGTTGGTCGCATAGCGCAGCGCGCCGTTGTCCGCTGCGCCCTTATAGTAGCTCAGGTGCGCATGACCGTCGGCGTCCACCGCCAGGTCGAGAAAGCCGCCTTCGTCTAACTCGTCGTCGACGGTCGTCCACTGCCGGCCGCCGTCGTCGTAGCCGTAGACCAGCGTTTGCTCTTTCAAGTCGTGGTAGGCGACGTGCTCGCGCCCGGCGTCGTCGACGACCAACCGCGGCGTCGAGGCGTTGTCGGCCAACGGTTCTTCGACGATGCCGCCGGCGGTTTGGCGATAGAGCGTCAGCGTGCGCGCATCGACGGCGGCGACGAGCCGATAACCGTCCGCGTCGCGCGCGACGGCCGTGCCGTTGTGGCCGGGAGCGCCGCCGAGAATCGACTCGACGGAATAATCATTGATAACCGCGACCGCTTCGATGGCGGAAGAGTGAGAGTCGGACAGCGATTGAGCCGATTGCGCATCCGGGCCGGATTGGCGGCAGGAGATCGTCAGCAGGACCCAGAGCAGCATCGCAAGCCGAAAGTACTTCATCTCCGATTCCTTTCGCGCTTTGACATAGGT
>CALBTQ010000050.1 GCA_937967875.1 uncultured Pseudomonadota bacterium | reverse complement strand
GACCCCCGAGATCTACACTCTTTCCCTACACGACGCTCTTCCGATCTGCCGGCATGCAACTGGACATCGACGACCGCAAGCGGTTGGAAGAGCGGGTGCGCGACAGCGAACGGCGATATAAAGAGTTGTTCGACCATATGAGCAGCGGCGTGGCGGTTTACGAAACCCGCGACAATGGCGAGCAGTTTTTCTTCAAGGACATCAACCTGACCGGGCAACGCATCGACAACACGAGGCGCGAGGAGATCATCGGCCGGAACGTGACGGAGGTTCATCCGGGCATAGTGGAATTCGGGCTGCTGGACGTATTCCGACGCGTCTGGCGAACCGGAGAGCCCGAGCACCATCCGATATCTTTTTATCAGGATAATGAACTGCGAAATTGGTATGAGAACTTCGTTTACAAGTTGCCTTCCGGAGAGATCGTCGCCGTATACGACCAGGTGACCGAAAGGAAGCAGGCGGAAATTTCCTTGCAGGAATCGGTCGAGTTTTTACGCACATTGATCAACAACATGCCCAATCCCATTTACTATATCGATATCGAGCGTCGCTTTCAGGGCTGCAATCAGGCGTTCGAGCAGATGATCGGCATCGGCAAAGACGAATTGGTGGGCCGCAACATCAACGAAGTTATTCCACTCAAGTATATGGATCAGCAGGATGTGGATGATCATCGCCTCCTGCTAAACGGCGGAAGGCAAGTGTGCGATGGTTCGATCATGAACGCCCAGGGGGAGGAGAGAAAGGTTATCTTTTATAAAGCGGCCTTTCATGATGTGGCGGGCAAGATCAACGGCCTGGTCGGAATGATTCTGGACGTAACCGATTTGCAGCAAAGCGAACGGGCGCTTAAAGCCAGCGAGGAGAAGTATCGCCAACTGTTGCAGTTGCTGCCCCATGTGGTGCAGGAAATCGATTTGAAGGGATGCTTCGTTTTTACCAATCAGGCCTGCCGCAACATTTACCGGTATTCGCCGGAAGAGATGATCGGTATGACGATCTTCGAGACAGTGGCCGAAGAAAAAGCCCGGCGGAAAACGGAACAATATTTTTCCGATCTGATCACGAACGAGCCGGAACCGACCGTGTATTTCGACCGAATCAAGGATAAATACGGACGGATCCGGGAAGTGCAGGTCGATTGGTCTTACAAGCGCGACGGTGTGGGCAACTTGACCGGCGTCATTGCCGTGTTGACCGATATCACTGATCGCGTTCATGCGGAAAAGGCGTTACGCGAAAGCGAGGAAACCGCCCGTGCATTATTGAATGCAACAACCAACGCCGCTTTGTTGATCGATGCACAAGGCAAAGTATTGGCTTTGAATTCCGTGGCGGCGGAAACCCTGGAAATGACGCCGGAGAAGATTGTCGGCCAATCGGTCTACGACCATCTGGCGCCCGAACAGGAAATCGTCGCCGAGGAAGAAATTCGCAATGTAATTGAATCGGGGCGGCCGACGCGCTGGGAGACGCTGTGGCGAACGCGGATCATGGACACGAGTTTGTATCCGGTGTTCGACGAGCAAAACGAAGTCACGCGCGTCGCCGTGTACGCCAACGACATCACCGAACGAAAAAAAGTGCGTCAGGAACTGGTGGAGCGGATGCGCACCGATCAAATGATCGGCGAAATATCCGCCGATTTCGTGGCCGGGTTGCTCGAAGAAATCGATCAGACCATCGAATCATCCCTGGGGAAAATCGGCCGATTCAAGGAAGTCGACCGCGCTTTTCTGTGCCGTGTGGACGAGGCCAAACAAACGTTCGGCGCCACACACGAATGGTCTCGCGAGGGAATCGACGAACGCGGTGGAACGCAAAACGATCTGCCATACGAAGAACATGTCTGGTTGATGAAACAAATGCGCGTTTTTCAACCAATCGCGGTGGACGACGTCGGTACGTTGCCTCCCGAGGCCAATGCGTTTCGGGATGAGCTTGATCGCGCGGACGTGCAATCGATTCTGCTTGTACCAGTTTCCTACCATGGCGAACTGGTGGGTTTTCTCGGCCTGGAGACGATCGTCGAACCGCGACATTGGACCGAAGGGGACGTGGAATTATTGAAAACCGTCGCCGACTTGTTCACGCACGTTCTGGCGCATCAACGAGACGAGGCGGTGCGCGAGAACCTGGAAGCGCAATTGCGGCAACAACAGAAATTGGAGTCGATCGGCACTCTGGCCAGCGGCATCGCCCATGAAATCAACAATCCGCTCAACGGCATCATGAATTTCGCCGAATTGATTCAAGATCATCTTTCACCCGACGACGATTCCCAGGTCTATACCGGGAAAATCATCGAGGAAAGCAAACGGGTGGCCAAGATCGTTCACAACCTGCTGGCCTTCGCCCGGCAGGAGAAGGAGCGGCACAGCCCGGCGGCGCTGACCGATATCGTCGAAGCCTCCCTGGCGTTGATGGAAACCGTTTTGCGCAAGGACCAAATCACTTTGCAGGTCGATGTGTCCCGCGATTTGCCGACGATCAAATGCCGCAGCCAGCAATTGCAGCAGGTGTTCATCAACCTGATCGCCAACGCCCGCGATTCGCTGAACCATCGTTATCCCGACTACGATGAAAACAAAGTGCTGAGCATTTCCGCCCATCCGTTCACGGAAGAGGGGCGGCAGTGGATTCGCACGGTGGTCGAGGATCGCGGCGAAGGAATCGACGAGCAGATCATGCATCGGATTTTCGATCCGTTTATAACGACCACAAAGCGCGAGGCGGGCACCGGTCGGGGCCTTTCGGTCAGTAACGGCATTATTAATGAACACAAAGGACGAATTCGGGTTGAAAGCGAGAAAAGACGATTTACTCGTTTCTATATAGACCTGCCGATCGATCCCGGTTGGTCGTTGAAGGGCGGCGACAACGGCAGCGAACGCGAGGAGCGCAACCATGGCTAAAGTCCTCATTGTCGATGATGAAGAAAGCATCCGTCACACATTTGGGGCCTTTTTAAAACAGGATATGCACGACGTATCCATGGCCGACAACGCCATCAACGCGTTGGAATTGATCAAGGCGGACCAATTCGACGTGGTGATCAGCGATATCATTCTGCCGCGGATGAACGGCATCGAGTTGCTCGGCGAGATTCGTAAGATATCAAAGAATATCCAGGTGATTATGATCACCGGCGAACCGACGGTGGAAACGGCTTCGGAAGCGGTGCGCGCCGGCGCCTTCGATTATCTGGCCAAGCCGGTCAGCGGACGGGACATTCGCAAGGTCGTGGTCGGCGCGGCCCGCATCAAGCAACTCAGCGACGAAAAACAGCGGCTCGAAGAGGAGAATTTTCGCTACCAGAAGCACCTGGAGCGGCTGGTGGACGAACGCACCGCCATGCTGATCGAGGCCAACAAACGGTTGGAGTTGGAAATTCAAGAGCGCGCCGAGGTGCAGGAGGAACTGGAAAAGTCGCTGGACGAACTGGCCAAAGCGAACGAGGACATCATCCACATCATGTCCGAGACGATTGAAAAGCGCGATCCGTACACGGCAGGCCATCAACTGCGGGTGGCCAAGCTGGCCCGGCGCATCGCCGAAAAAATGGGGATGACGGAGGAACGCATTCGACTGCTGTACATGGCCGGATTGATTCACGACCTGGGCAAGATGACCGTGCCCGCCGAGATTCTGGCTCGCCCGGGCGATTTGTCCAGCGAGGAACTGGCGCTGGTGCGCAAGCACCCGCAGGTCGGTTACGACATTTTGCATAAAACGAATCTGCCCCAATCCATCGCCGAGATCGTCTTGCAGCATCACGAGCGCATCGACGGCTCGGGGTATCCGCAAGGATTGAGCGGCAGCCAGATTTTGCAGGAAACGAAGATCATCTCGGTTTCCGACGTGGTCGAGGCGATGGCCTATCATCGCCCCTATCGGCCGGGCCAGGGATTGGCGTCGGCGCTGGAGGACATCTCGGCGAAAAAGGGCGTGCAGTACGACGCCGCGGTCGTCGACGCCTGTCTGCAATTGTTTTACGAGGACGGGTTCGACTTCGATTAATCGTACCGCGTGTTGCGCCGGTAACCGCCGAACGCCTTTTCCAGCAACAAAGCGACGCGGAACATCGTCGCCTCATTGCCCACCGGCGTCGCCACCTGCAAGCCGATGGGCAGGCCGTCGTCGGAAAAACCGCACGGCACGATCAGCGAAGCCAGCCCCAGCACATTGCCCAGCGCCATGAAGGGCATCACTTTGCGAAACGACATCGTGATGCTGAAAATCTCGCCATACACCTGCCCGTGCTTTTTCGCGGGCGTCGGATAGGCCGGGGTGAGCAGCACACCGGTTTCGCCGAGCGTTTCAGCCAACTGTCGCGTGCTGTCTTTGGCGAAATCCACCGCCCAGCGCAGTTGTTTGTCGTTGGGCGGGAAAAGTTGCGTGCCCAGAATGCCCCAGGTCAGAAACGGATGATGATCGGCGCGCCGGCCGAGTTTGGCGCGCAGCAGATCGCGTAAGTAAGCGCGGGGCCGGCCCGGATACACCTCGTCGACCACGCCGCTGCCTTTGTCTTCGCTCATGATCAATTGCCAGGCGTCGGCGACGCGGGGCATGAACGCCGGCGGGCGGGTGTCGATTGCGACGCCCTGTTCGCGCAGCAGTTCCTGTGCCTGAAAATGGAGGCGTGAGGTTTCGCGCGAGCAGATCGTTTTATCGAACGAGGCGAAGCTGATTACCGGCAGGCGCGCCGGCAGCGATTCATCCTGTGGCGGCCGGAATGACGGATGCACCGCCGCATACACGAGCATCGCATCGCGCACCGACCGGGCGATCGGCCCATAGCCGATGAGCATTTCCTGATGCTCGGCCGTTTTGCCCGCGTAGTGGCCGCCGGCCGGATAGGCGAAGGCGCCGGGCTTGAAGCCGACCACGCCGCAAAAATGCGCGGGTAGGCGGATCGAGCCACCGATGTCCGAGCCGAAACCGACCGCCGCGCCGCCCACGGCCATCAGCGCCGCCTCGCCGCCCGACGAGCCGCCGGTGGTGCGCTCGAGATCCCACGGATTGTTCGAGCGCCCGAACAGGTTGTTGTCGGTTTCCTGGCAAAAGCACAGTTCCGGCGTGTTGGTTTTGTTGAGGATGATCGCCCCCGCGCGTTTGAGGCGCGTCACTGCGTTGGCGTCGGTGTGGGCGATGCGATGGCGGTTTTCCACCAAACCGCCGGTGGTGTGCATGCCCACGACGTCGAAGCCTTCCTTCATCGACATGGGTACGCCGAACAGCGCGCCTTCGATCTTGCCTTGCGCCAGCAGTTCGTCGCACCGCGTCGCCTCGGCCCGCGCGGC
>CALBTQ010000049.1 GCA_937967875.1 uncultured Pseudomonadota bacterium | reverse complement strand
ATACGAGCTCGTATTCGGTGACTGGAGTTCAGACGTGTGCTCTTCCGATCTAACTGGTCAAGCTCTACTTCATGATCGGCCTGCCCACCGAAACGCCCGCGGACGCAGCGGCGATCGTCGAGTTGATCAAACGCGTTTTCGCCAAGGCGAAAAGCCGCACCGCGCGCGCCAAGCTCAACGCGACGATCAGCGTGTTCGTGCCCAAAGCGCACACGCCTTTCGAGCGCCTGGGGATGCTGCCCCCGGCCGAAGCCAAAGAGCGGCTGTCGGCGTTCGAGCGCACGATGTTTCGCGGACAGGTCACGCTCAAATGGCACAACCCGGAAACGAGCCTGGTGGAAGGCGCGATCGCACACGGCGACCGGCGCGTCGGCGAGGCGATCGAACGCGCCTACCTGGCCGGCGAACGCTTTGACGGCTGGCGCGAATTTTTCGATCTGCCGCGCTGGCGCAACGCGTTCCTGCAAGCCGGCCTCGACATCGAGGCCGTGGCCACGCACGTCTACGGCGAAGACGACGTTCTGCCTTGGTCGGGCGTGGACATCGGCGTAAGCCAACAATTCTTGAAAGAGGAATACGCGCGGGCGCTGCGCGGCGAAACCACGCCCGACTGCCGCGACGGTCGCTGTCAGGCGTGCGGCCTGCGCGAGTGGAACCTGAACACCGAACTGGCCGCGACGGTCGCGCCGCCGGTCAAGCCGCGCCAACCGGCGCCGCCCGCCGCGCGTTTCCGCTATCGCCTGCGTTACGCCAAGCGCGATACGGCGCGCTGGTTCGGGCACCTGGACCTCGCCTCGATTCTCACGCGCGCCTGTCGCCGCGGCGGTCTGCCGGTGCTGTACAGCGAAGGCTTTCATCCGCAGCCGCGTATCTCGTTCGGTCCGCCGCTGAGCGTGGGCATCGCCAGCGAAGAGGAATACCTGGACATTCTGCTCGCCCACGCCATGAAGGAGGAGGACATCGTCGCGGCCTTCGTCGGCGGCCTGCCCGCCGGATTGGTCGTGGAAAAGGCGGCCATGATTTCACGCGACGAACCCAGCGCCTTCGATGCGGTCAAGGGCTGGAGTTTTACGATCGACCTGACCCGGCTGCCGAAAACCGGCAATTTCTCCGCGGCGGTCTCCGATTTTCTGGCGCGCAAGACCTCGCCGGTCGCGGTCGTGAAAAAGGGCAAGGAGAAAATGATCGATGCGCGCGAGCTGGTTATCGACGCCGCCTTCGAGGACATGACGCTCCGCTTGGACATGCGCCATGCGCGCAGCGGCGGGTTGCGGCCGCAGTTGCTGGCCGCCACCGTGCTCGGCCTTGCCGAGGACGAGGTGCCGGCGGCGGCGATAACCAAACGGCGTACGGATATTTGAACTTGGCGGGAAGGCGCAGATCGTGTACCATCCCGCTGCAAGCAGGTAAACACTTGGCCCACGGGCCAATTAAGGATTTGATATGATGCGCGGAAACGACCTAATCATCAATGTGACCCACCGGGAGAAGCGAGTCGCCCTGCTCGAAGCGGGGCAACTGGCCGAGTTGCACATCGAACTGGCCGGCGATCGCGGCATCGTCGGCAACATCTACAAAGGGCGCGTGCTGCGCGTGCTGCCGGGCATGCAGGCGGCGTTCGTCGACATCGGCCTGGATCGCGCGGCCTTCCTGTACGTGGCCGACGTGCGCGAGCACATCGACGATTACGAGATGTTGCGCGCCGCTCAGGAAGATGAAGGCAGCGGACTCGATGCGCCGCCGCACGAGCAGGAAACCACCGACGAGACGCTCGACCGCGAGGCGATCGAGGGCGCGGCGATCGCTCCGCCGGAGGAAGAACAGCCCGAGCCGGCGATCGAGGAACTGCTGCACGAGGGCCAGGAGATCATGGTCCAGGTGGCCAAGGAGCCGATCGGCACCAAGGGCGCGCGCATCACCAGCCACATCACGCTGCCCGCGCGCAACCTTGTGCTGATGCCGAACATGGACCACATCGGCGTTTCGCGACGCATCGAAAACGACGCCGAGCGCACGCGCCTGCGCGAGCTGGTCGAATCGATCCGCCCCGAGGGCATGGGCTTTATCGTGCGCACCGCCGCCGAAGGCAAGGACGAGGAAGCGTTGCGCGCCGACACCGATTTCCTGCTGGGCATGTGGCAGAACATTCACAAAAAGAGCCGCACCGCGCGCGCGTCGTCGCTGCTGCACAGCGATTTGAGCATCACCCAGCGCGAGACCGGAAGAGCGTCGTGTAGGGAAAGAGTGTAGATCTCGGTGGTCGCCGT
>CALBTQ010000048.1 GCA_937967875.1 uncultured Pseudomonadota bacterium | reverse complement strand
AGATCGTATTCGGTGACTGGAGTTCAGACGTGTGCTCTTCCGATCTATCGGAACATCCGGTATTAGTATAATTCGATTCAGTTAGCGCAATTGTTGGCCAAGCGTCATGATCTTGATCATAGGCTGAATTTACATAAAAAGGTCCTGTAATCATACCACCTGGATCAAATTGTGGTCCTTCATTCCAATGAATTAGAATCGTCAACTCATAAGGATCGTTTTCCAAGCCGTATAGCGTGTCGTCGAAACCCCATTCTTCATACTGGGTCGCCACTTGCTCAAGGTGCCAATAGGTGTTGCCCACCGCGTTACGCGTATCGGTATCCGCAAAATTGAACCAGGGAATGTCCGGCCCCCAAATAGGTTTATCGAAGGAGCGGATCGTATATACAAAATCGTCAACGTCCTTGGTTAAAAAATCGTACATTTTAAAATATTTCCCAAATGGAACCGTCCACGGATGAGGCAGCGGGCCGGTGTAATACTTCCCATCAAAGAAATTGACCCATTGTTGGGATTCCGTACCGCTGTTGTAGGCCGGTTGATCAAGATATACTTTGGCTCTGGCGGAATAAAAATTCGCGGAGTTGTCTTCGAAGTAGAATGCCTCTCCATTCAGCGCGTCAATCAATCCCAAATATCCACCGCCGGACACCATCCAATAGAGACGTTTGTTTTCGATATGGCCATCGATCATCAATTCGGAACGGAGTCGAGCGGAGTCGACATTCAATTTATCGCCGGTCTCGTTCAACAGTTCACGATATATGTCCTCGGCTTCCGCTTGTGTGATTTGGGGATTGGTTAGGCAAGATAAATCCGGAGCAAGATCGTTGATCACAGATTGAATCCGACCTTCTCGATTAAAATAAAAAGAAACACTGCCGCCGCGAATTTTCACTCCTTTGTAATATTGATTGAAACGTAAAACTGGTATTTTTTGCTTTTCGATCAACGATTGTATCAATCCCACGCGCAGTTCTTGGATATCCAGTTGAGTTATTCCGAACAGCTCAGGATATCCAACCAAAAAATGATTAGCTGTTTGTTGCATATTATCTAAACTTACATAGCCGGCATTATAATCCAAACCATGTATACGCCGAACAGAGCCATTTTCATCCCATTCAACCGATGCGGCAGCACTAAATGCCTGAAGGTCCTCCCATGCACGTAGGGAATTGAGATTCGGTTCATTGGCATTAACCCACACCACTGAGAAGCAAATAATTGAAATGATAACTAGTAAGTAAGTAAGTAAGTAAGTAAGTAAGCGATGCATCGACATCCTCCTTTGTAGCTACATATTAAACTAATTATTGTTAAAAAAAAGAGGGCGCCCGTATGAGCGCCCTCTTCCGATCGTCAATCGCTAACGATCAGCAGCCGCAGCCATCATCGTCGTCGTCATCGTCGTCGTCGTTGCCGCCGTCGCCGGTGTCGTCGTCATCGGGGTCGATATCGTCGTCTACGTCGTCGTCGCCGGTGTCGTCGTCGGGTTCGGTCACGGTGATGAAGTCCTGCTTGACCTCGACATCGGAACCGGCCTCGTTGGTCACGCGCAACACGATGTGATAGGAGCCCGGTTCGGTCAGCGTGAGCGTCGGGCTTTCGACGTCGTCGATCGTGGTCAGGTCGACCATGTCGGTGCCGTAGGCCCACTGCAGCGTGGTGATGTCGCAGCCGGGGCTGACCGCCGAGGTGTTGGTCAGTTCGACCGTCAGCGGCGCGTTGCCTTCGGTCACGCTGGCTTCGAATTCGGCATCCGGAATGCCGCACTCGACGGTGATGTAGTCGGTCTTCACTTCGGTGTACTCGCCCTTGTCCCAATCGGTGTAGTACTTGAGCACTACCGTGTAGACGCCGGGCGTGTTGTAGATGTGCACCGGATTGGCTTCATCGGAAGTCTCGCCGTCGCCGAAGTCCCACTCGATTTCCGAAGCGCCGCAGCTCGGATGATATTCGCTCGTGTCGGTGAAGGTCACCTCGAACGGCGTGCGGCCGTTGGTTTCATCGGCCTGGAAGTTCACCACCGGCGCATCGCACTCGGCGGTGATGTAGTCGGTCTTCGTTTCGCTGTCGTTGCCGTATGGACCGGTTACGTTCAGCGTGACCGTGTAAGTGCCGGGGGCTTCATATACGTGCGTCGGCATCGGATCGTTGGAGGATTCGCCGTCGCCGAAGTTCCAGGTGTAGGAGCTGATGATGCCCATCGAGGCAGGCGTGAAGGCCACTTCCAGGGGCACCAGACCGCTGACGACGTCGGCAGATCGGAAGAGCACACGTCTGAACTCCAGGCACCGAATACGACCTCGTAT
>CALBTQ010000047.1 GCA_937967875.1 uncultured Pseudomonadota bacterium | reverse complement strand
CCGAGATCTACACTCTTTCCCTACACGACGCTCTTCCGATCTACCGGCGCCAACGACCTGCTCAGCCTCGCGGAAATCCAAGCCGCGCGCGCAACCGTCGCCGCGTCTCGCGTGCTGGTCTGCCAGCTCGAAATTCCGCTGGAAATCAGCCTGGCCGCGCTGCGCCTCGCCCGCGAATGCGGCGTGATGACGATCTTCAATCCGGCGCCCGCCCGCGCCGAACTGCCCGCCGAGGCCTACCGCCTCAGCGACGTGTTCTGCCCCAACCAGAGTGAAACCGAAATGCTCACCGGTCTGCCCGCCGGCTCCGTCGCCCAGGCCGAGGTCGCGGCCCGCGCCCTGCTCGCGCGCGGCGCGGCGAACGTGCTGATCACCCTGGGCGAGCACGGCAGTCTGCTGGTCAACGCCGAAACGGTGCGGCACATCCCCGTCGAGCCCGTGCGGGCGATCGACACCACCGGCGCCGGCGACTGCTTCGTCGGCAGCCTCGCGTTTTTCCTGGCGGCCGGGTTTTCGCTGGAAGAGGCGACGCGACGCGCCAATAAAATCGCCGCGATCAGCGTCCAGGCGAGCGGCACGCAAACGAGCTTCCCCGACGCCGTCGACCTGCCGCCCGAGTTGCTGGCGGATTAAACGCCACACGATATCGGCCGCTCATTATGGAATTCGGAGACTATTGACTCCGCTTTTCGGATGGGGCTATCATTTCATAAATGCAATTTCTAGTGAGATTGCAAGAAGTTGCACTGACAAGTCCGTTGAGAAAATTTTAAGTTGAGACAATGCTTCAAGTGACCGATCTTGGAGATGAGCAAGGAACAATTCAAAGTTGAATAGTGCCGGCGTTGGCATGTGAGTTTGAGTGCATTCATAACTGGTAAGTTTCTTTAAGGAGGAAAAAAATGAATAAGTTGCGTTTACTCGTTTTGTTGCTTATGGCCGCGATTCTGTTCAGTTCGTTGCTCGCCTGTGGCGATGACGACGACGATGACGATGACAACGATGCCGACGACGATGACGACGACGATGATGACGACGATACCGGCGACGACGATACCGGCGACGATGACGACACCGGCGACGATGACGACGACACCTACGCCTTCGGCGACGTCACCGGATACGTGGAGATCGACTACGCCGAAGACCTGGCGTGCAAAACGGGCTATTGCTTCGTAGCCGCCAAATCCCGGGGCGTTTACGCCGTGGACGTCGCCAACCTGGCCGCGCCCTCGATCGTCGGTCAGTACGATCCGTCCAGCGGCGAATCCTACAACCTCGTGCTCGACGGCGATAACCTCTACGTCGCCAACCGCGACAACCTGTTGAAGATCGACGTGTCCGATCCGGCCAATCCGGATCTCGTCTGGGAATTCGCGCCCACCACGATCGGCATCCTCAATGCGATCGCGCGCGGCGACGACGGCACGATCTATATCGGCGGCAGCGCCGGCAGCAACGGCTACCTGGAAGTCGTCAGCGAAGCCAAGGGCGATCCGGTCTCCCTGGGTGAAGTGCAGGTGGCGACCGGCGAAACCTGCTACAACCTCGGCGTGGGCGGCGACGTGGCCTACTGCGGCGGCGGCGAAGGCACGCTGATTTCCATCGACGTGTCCGACCCGGCCGACATGTCGGTGCTCAACACCTACTTCAATCCGGGCACGGCCGGCTTCGATCCCTGGGGCCAGGACGTGAAGCTCGACGGCGACACCCTGTTCTTCAGCGACTGGGGCGCCGGCTTGATCGCCGTGGACGTCTCCAATCCGGCGGCGATGACCGAACTGAGCGTCCTGCAGACCTCCGACGGCTTCTACGGCGCATACAAAGCCGGCGCGCTGACTATCGGCGGCACGGCCTACACCGACGTCTGGGCCGCCGCCAACTCCTGGGGCGGGCTGGTGCTCGTTGACGCCGCCGACCCCGCCGACCTCCAGCAGATCGGCGACGCGCTGGACATCGAGGTCGAAATGGGCTGCGCGCCGCACGGCGTGTGGGTCATGGGCAAGTACGCTTACGTGGCCGACAACGGCGAGCAGATGCTGATCATCGTGAAGATCGCCGACTGATCCGCGACGTAAATATGACCACCGACAAGGGCGGGCCGATAGGGTCCGCCCTTTTATTTGGTGTTCTTGTGAAGTAGAACTTGAAAGTTCACTGTTCATCCGGTCATGGCGCTGAACGCAACAACGCCACCGGCGATCCCAAAAATGTTCAAATCCGAGAAGTGCCGATGTCCAAACCGACCCTGAACCGCGCCGCATTGTTGTTTTGGTTGACGCTTCTCGTTGTGGCGGCCGTCGCCTGCGCGGGCGGAGACGATGATGACAACGATGATGCCGTCGCCGACGATGATGCGCTCGACGATGACTCCGTCACCGACGACGACTCCGCCGACGACGATGCGCTCGACGATGACGACGAGGAAATCTTCTTCGCCGAAGCCGACGTGTTTATCGGCGGGCAGGAAGGCTATCGCGTCTATCGCATTCCCGCGATCATCGAAACGGCCGCCGGCGCGCTACTCGCTTTTTGCGAAGGGCGGCAGAGCATCTCCGATACCGGCGACATCGACCTGGTGATGAAGCGTAGCGACGACCACGGCCAAACCTGGTCCGCCCTGCGTGTGATCGTTGACAACGGCGGTGATACGGCCGGCAATCCGGCGCCCGTGGTCGACCGTGTCACCGGCGACATCCTCTTGCCGTTTTGCACCAATCCGGCCCGCGACCAGTACGACCGCCGCGTCTTCGTCGCCCGCAGCGCCGACGACGGTGAAACCTGGTCCGCGCCCGTCGAAATCACCGACGCCGTGGGCCGTCCCGAATGGATCTGGTACGCCACCGGCCCCGGCCGCTCCATCCAATTGGCGAGCGGCCGCTTCGTCGTGCCCTGCGACCATCGCAACTCCGTCACCGGCGAGGCGCACTCGCACGTCATCTACTGCGACGACGGCGAAACCTGGCGGATCGGCGGCGTCCTCGCGCCCGACACCGACGAATCGCAGGTCGCGCAGCTCGACGACGGCAGTCTGCTGATCAACATGCGCGACCTCTCCGCGACGCACCGGCGCTGGATCGCCCGCAGTTACGACGAGGGTGAAACCTGGACCGAGTCCGTACACGACGACGCCCTGCCGGATCCATCCTGCATGGGCAGCCTTTTGCAGACGCCCGCCGGCCTGCTCTTCGCCAATCCCGCGTCGACAAACAACTTGCTGCGCCGGCGCCTGACCGTCCGCCTCAGCCTCGACGGCGGCGACGCCTGGGCGTTTTCCAAAGTGCTCCACGACGGCGGCGCGGCCTATTCGGCCCTCGCGTCGATTCCCGACGGCCGCCTCGGCTTGCTCTATGAAGCCGGGCCGCTGCCGTTTTTGCCATATGCGCGCATCGTCTTCGCGCGCTTCTCGTTGGGCTGGCTGAAGGATTAACGTTACGAAGGAAAATCGAATGCACGTCATCTTCCACATTATCGCGCGCGACGAATGGGCGCGGGCGCAGACGCAAGGCGAGTACCGTGCGGCCTCATTGGCGACCGACGGCTTCATCCACTGCTCGACCCGTTCGCAGGTCGTGGACACCGCCGACAACTTTTTTCGCGGCCGCACCGATCTGCTGCTGCTGTGCATCGACGAGCGCCGCACGTCTTCGCCGGTAAAATACGAACCGCCCGCCGGACCCGCGCCGCACGATCCGGCGATCGATCCGCTGTTCCCGCACCTGTACGGCCCGCTCAACCTCGACGCGGTCCTCGCCGTCTATGACTTCCCGGCGTCGGCCGACGGCGCGTTTCGTTTGCCCGCGTTGCTCGAATTATAGATATATATTGAAAAAATATTTTTAATCGACGATTCGCCCCGACGCCTCGGCGATCTGCCGATCCCGTTCGGCTTCCGTTGGATCGGATAGAATGTCGATCCAGGCCTGACCGAGTTGTTGCAGCATTGAGCGATAGATCTTTCTTCCGTCCAGAAGCGCCGCACGCGCACTCAAAAGCGTTTCGCGCGCCTTTGTCTCGTTGTGCAGAGGTTCCATCCAGACGGCGGCGATGTCGAGCAACTCCTCGAAGGGAATTCGGCGCAGCTCGCCCGATAACATCCGTTCGAGTTCGTCGTGGCGCTCGATTTTCAACCAGGCCTTGGCGATGCTGTTCCATAGCGGTTGATAGTGCATCAGTTCGCCGCGCGCGCACTGCTCCGCCTCCCGCAGGCCTTCCGCCGCCAGGTCCTTGTCGTGCAAAATGAGCAGCACCCAATCGACCCACTCGAGCCAATCATGCGGTGAACGAATCGCGCGTTTGCGCAGCCGAGCGGCCTGAAAAATGAGGCGCGTTCCCGTTTCATCACCGGTTTGCTCCAACCACCGGTCGGCATTTTCGTACAATGTTTGCCGGGTGAAAGCCTTCCCCGCCCAGGAGCGCAACAGCTCGTGCGCCCCTGTCGCGTCACGGTTGAGATGAAGAAGATCGAAGGCGACGGAAATGCCGTCGTCGCCCGAATCGATGGCTTCGCGCGCCTCGCGACAGTAACGATCCACCAGCGTTCGGTCGTCGGCCAAAAATGTCTGGGCGATCGCGGCCTCCTTGCTGTCGTCTAAATAATCTTCCGCCTCGTATTGGTCGGTCAATTGTGAGGCGAATCGCGCCTGGTCTTGGAAGATCAAAGCGAAATGCGGACTGTAGCATCGAGGACGATAATCTCCCGCGAGATCTCGCGCCCGGTCGAGACAAACGGCGGCGCGCTCCCGGTCGCCAAGCAATCCGAGCCAGGCGTCGGCGCAATCGAAAAGCCAATCGGCTCTCTCCGCCGTCTTTTCGGCGCGCTCGATCATTGCCGCCACCGTTGCCGCGTCATCCCCCGCGCGGGCGCGAACGTCGGCGAAAATCAACCAGGCGGGGGCTTCCAGCTTTTCCTCCCGTTCAAGCTGAGCCATCAGGGTGCGGGCCAGGGGGGCGTCTTTCAGGCATCCGATAACCCAATAAAGAGAAAAGAAAAGTTCGCGGTTGTTGCACGCATAGTCGCATTCCTCTTCCCAGATACGCCGCCACTGGGTCGGATCGGTCGACAGGCATGCTTCGGACAACGCCTCCTCGATGGGGGCTGCCGGACCGTCAAGACCGTGAAACAACCCCTGCCACCGGTCGAGATGATTGCAACCCCAAAGAGCGAACGCGTGCGCCGCCCAAACGTCCCAGACCTTTTCGCCGCGCCAATAACCCATGCGCAACATGCCGCGGCCGGGCGCATAAAGGTTGGCCAGCGACGCCGACGCCGCCTCGCCCAGGTCCACCACGCCCTGGTCTTCGACGCGCATTTTGGTGCATAACGACGCCAAACGCCGTCCGAGGTCCCGCTTTATCTTTTGGATCGTCAAGTCCATGAGCCTGTTTTCATCATAACTGAGCGTATCAGTTTAATGGATAACCATTCGGCAATCAATGTGGAGGGCGATTGTCTTCACCCAAAATCTGATTTATTTTGCCTTGGACAAACCGATGCGGCCACTCAATGAAGGAGCGACCATGACTTCGTTTCATGCCGACATGATGGAATACAAGAAGCAATTGAAGAAGGGCGCGGTCAGGAATGCGTATCGCGGTCTGCTGGAATACATGCAGGCGCTGCGCACGACTTTTCAGAACAAATATCCGGGAATCGCCGTGGCCGGCAGCCTCTACTTCGGCTACATGGACATGACCTACTTCGCATTGTTTCCCCCGGCGCTCAAAGAACGCAAGCTCAAGATCGCCGTCGTCTTCCTGCACGAAACCTGCACGTTCGAGCTGTGGCTGGCCGCCGCCAACAAACAGGTGCAGAGCAAATATTGGCGGGCGATCGAGCAAAGCGGCTGGAACAAATACCGCCTCGCGCCCTCCGTACAGGGCGCGGATGCCATCGTCGAACACATCGTTGCGGCCGAGCCGAACTTCGACGATCTGCCCGCGCTGACCAAGCAGATCGAGCGCGCCGCCCGGCGGTTCATCGACGACGTCGAACGCTTCCTGACTGATCGTCAAATTTAAAAAAAGACCCCGAACCCTTAGCGGGAAAGGTTCGGGGCCTTGGTGTAACATCGTCGACGGTTTCGCCGGCCGACGATAATCTTCGAAAATGGTTTAACGGTTGACGGTCTTCAGCGCGCGGCTGACCCAGTTCGTGTTGTTGCCGCCGCAATCGTCGTCGTCATCGTCGTCGCCGGTCAAATCGCATTCGTCGATGTCCTCGTTGCAGGTTTCCCATTCGTCGCAGGGATCGCCCGCGTGATTGTCGCACGCGCCGGCCGTGCAGCGGTCGTCGCCGTTGCAGAACACGCCGTCGTCGCATCTCGCGCCGTCGTTGTCCGACCAATCGCTCGTCGAGTGCATCGTCAGGCACGCGAGGCAGGCGTTGTCCGGGTTCGGCTGCCCGTTGTAGTAACACAGGCCGTCGATATAGCAGCCGGTGCAGGTGGTGACGCACTCGTCGCCGCCTTCGTCGCAGATGAACGGCGCGCTGCACGGATTGCCGCTGTGGTTGCAGCTATCGGTGTCTTCGTTGCAGGTTTCCTCGCCGTTGCAGAACTGGTCGTCGCCGCCGCTGCACGGGTCGCCCGCATGCTGATCGCACACGCTGGCCAGACAGGTGTCCGCGCCGTTGCAGTGGATGCCGTCGTCACAGCTCGCGCCGTCGTTGTCCGACCACGCGCTCGTCGAAGTTTCCATGTCGCACGCCTGACAGGCGTTGTCCGGATTCGGCTGCCCGTCGAAATAGCAGATACCGTCGATGTAGCAGCCGGTGCAGGTGGTGACGCACTCGTCGCCGCCTTCGT
>CALBTQ010000046.1 GCA_937967875.1 uncultured Pseudomonadota bacterium | reverse complement strand
GATCGTATTCGGTGACTGGAGTTCAGACGTGTGCTCTTCCGATCTCGCGATCCTCGCGACGGTCTTATACACGGCCGTTTTCCTCATCTTCCATTTAACGCTGCGCATTCCCTTCAGCGAGTTCACTTTCGACATCGTGTACAATCTTCTGATGATCGTCCCCTTCCTCGCGTTGGTGTTGTTGTACGAACGGTTGACCGGCGAGCCGATCGACCTCGCTTCCTGACTTCCCCCGCAACTTTTTTCCATCGTTCGCAGTCGATCATACTGGCCCGCGCACGGGGCGCGTGCTACCATACCGCCACCACATTAAGGAGAAAACGATGTTCCAGGGAATCTACGTCGCCCTGCCCACGCCGTTCACCGGCTCGGGCGGCATCGACGAGGCGGCGTTCACCGCGCAGGTCGAGCGGCTGCTGGCCGCGGGCGTGCACGGTTTGGTGCCCACCGGCACCACCGGCGAGAGTCCGACGCTGACCAACGACGAGAAAAAACTGCTGTGGAAAATCTGCGTCAAACTGGCCGACGGCCGGGCGCAGGTCGTGGTCGGTGCGGGTTCCAACAACACCGCCGCCAGCGTCGCGGCCACGCGCATGGCCGCCGACGTCGGGGCCGACGGCGTGCTGGCCGTGGTTCCCTACTACAACAAGCCGATGCAGCACGGTCTGGTCGCGCACTTCGGCGCGATCGCGCAGATCGGCGTGCCGGTGATGATCTACAACATTCCCGGTCGCACCTCGCGCAACATGGAAACGGCGGCGATTCTCGCGGCGGCGGAACATCCGACGATCCAAGCGGTCAAGGAAGCCTCGGGCGGCGTGGCCGTGACCGAGGAACTCAAACGCGCGTTGCCTCATCTGAACGTGCTGTCCGGCGACGACGCGTTGCTGCTGCCCTCGCTGGCCGTGGGCGGCGACGGCGTGGTCAGCGTCGCGGCGAACGTCGATCCGGTGCGGATGGTCGCGCTGTGGGAGGCGTGGCGGGCCGGCGATACGCGCCGCGCTTTGGCCGTCAACCAGGACCTCGCGCCGCTGTATGGCGCGCTGTTCGTCGAAACCAATCCCATTCCGGTCAAGGCGGCGCTGATGCTGCAAGGCATCGGCACGACCGAAATGCGCCTGCCGATGACCAGCGCGGTTGACGCCACCGTGGCCAAGCTGCGCGCGGTCATGGACCGGCTGGGCCTGTTGAATTGAAAGGGTAAGCGATGACGACCTTGCGCGTGGTGATCCCCGGGGCGTTGGGACGGATCGGGCAGGCGTTGATCCGCTACGTGGACAGCCACGAGGGCGTCGAGCTCTACGGCGCGACCGAGCGGCCGGATCATCCGGACATCGCCAAGGACGTCGGCGGGCTCCTGCTCGGACGCAACATCGACATCAAGCTGGAGAACGATCTGCGCAATGCGATCATCGCGGCGAACGCGATCATCGATTTCACGCGCCCCGAGGCGTCGGTGTGGCACGCCGAGATCGCCGCGCGCTACAAGATTCCCATCGTCATCGGTACGACCGGCTGCAGCAAAGGGCAGTTGGAGAAGCTGCGCTCCTTCAGCGACGAGACGCCCATGGTGCTCGCGCCGAATATGGCGGTGGGCGTCAATCTGCTGTTTTACCTGGCGCAACGCGTGGCCGCGACGCTGGGCGAGGACTACGACGTCGAGATCGTCGAGAAACATCACCGCAAAAAGGTCGACGCGCCCTCGGGCACGGCCCTGCGGCTGGCCGAGGCCGTCGCGCGCGAATGGGGCCGCGAGCGCCCCGAGGAATTTTTCGATCACGGCCGGCACGGCCACGCGCACGACGAGCGCGACTACGGCCGCATCGGCCTGCACGCGGTGCGCGGCGGCGACATCGTCGGCGACCACGATATGCACTTCATCGGCGACGGCGAGATGATCACCCTGTCGCATCGCGCCACCACCCGCGAGAACTTCGTCAAAGGCGCGATCAAAGCGGCCTTCTGGTTGCAAAACCGCGAACCGGGCCAGTACGACATGGCCGACGTGTTGGGGCTTAAATGAAAATCGTCAGCTACGAAACGGCCAACTCGGTGCGCATCGGCCGGTTGGAAGGCGATAAAATCCGCGACATGGGCGCGGACTTGTTTTCACACGTGCAGGTCTTCGGGCAGGTGCACAGCGTCGACAAGGTGCGGCTGCTCGCGCCGGTGATTCCGGGCAAGATCGTGGGCATCGGCCTCAACTACCGCGACCACGCGCTGGAGATGGGCCGCGACGCGCCGCCCTGGCCCGACATTTTTTTGAAGCCGTCGACGGCGGTGATCGGCCCGGAGGACGTGATCGAGCTGCCCGCCGCTTCCAAGCTCGTCGAGATCGAAGCCGAATTGGCCGTGGTCGTCGGCCGGCCGCTGCGCGACGCGTCGGTGGAAGAGGCGGCGACGGCGATCCTCGGCTATACGATCATCAACGACGTCACCGCGCGCGACATGCAGCGCAACGACCGCACCTGGACGCGCGGCAAGGGTCACGACACCTTCGCGCCGCTGGGTCCGTGCATCGTCACCGACCTGGACACGGCGGACCTGCTCGTCGAGGCCTACGTCAACAAGGAGCGCGTGCAGTACGCGCGCACCAGCATGATGATCCACAGCGTACCCGAGCTGCTTTCGTACGTCTCGTCGGTCATGACGCTGCTGCCCGGCGACGTGGTCGCCACCGGCACGCCCGCGGGCGTTTCGGCGATCAAACCCGGCGACCTGGTCGAGCTGGTCATCGAAGGCATCGGCCGCCTGCGCAACACCGTCGACATGCGCCGACGCCCCGACCAGACCGCGTAAAAAAGGAAGGCCGCGCTTTACGCGGCAGTAAAGGAATCCTGGATCCCCGGGTCAAGCCCGAGGATGACGGAGAAAACGTCATGCCCGCGAAGGCGGGCAACCAGGACCGGCCGATACTCTTCCCGACCTATTTAAAAAAGGAAGGCCGCCCGAAACGAGCGGCCCTGGCGTGATAATTTTAAAATTCTCAGAAGCCCATCGCCTTGCGGAACGCGGCCTGTTCGGCGGCGAACAACTGCTGATCGGCGGCGCCGTGATACTTCTGCAGGTGCTGCTTCCAGGTCTTGCCGTGCAGCAGCATGTTCTGGTGCAACGTGGGCAGCGCGACGCTCGTGGCCTTGTTGACCACCGCTTTAACCGCGCCCAGGTTGCCGCCGGGGTTCGAGTCGACGTAGTACTCGACCAGCGCCAGCAACGCGTCATCCGGCTTGGCGCGCAGGTCGGCGGGCACCGGCTGGATGTGCCAGCAGCCGTCGTTGTAGGGCATCTGCACCGCTTCCTCGTAGAACTTGTCGAGTTCCTTGTTGCGCTGATCGGCGCAGTACATCTGATCGGCGGCGGTCCAGGCCGACTCCCACGGGAAGCCGTTGCGGTCGCCGATGCGGTTGAGCGAGAACTTGCGCGGCGCGACGAAGGGCATGACCATCAACTGGTACATGTACTGCTTGCCGTTCACCGAGCACGCGGCGGTGTCCCAGGTGTAGGGCATGAAGGTGCGGCGCTTGTTGGTCATCGAGCCGGTGTTCGGATACGCCGCGTCGACCAGCGGGAAGTGCTTGATGTCGCGCACGATCCACCAGACGGTCACCGGATCGTAAGGCAGAATCACGCGCATGTAGCCGGCCTTGAGCTCCGGGTTGGTCGGGCTGTCCAGCAACAGGCAGACGGGCTTTTGCGCTTTCAGGTCGGCCGTCTGCGCGGCGGACAGGTTGATCTTCGGAATCTTGATCTTCAACGCCTTGCCCGGCTTGACCGTGTAGTCGGTCACCTGGGTGGGGATCTGAGCCAAAACCACGGTCGCCGCCAACACGACAACCAGCAAAACCAACAATGCGGCGCGCTTCATGTTTACTCCTTGGTTTAGAAAAATCCTTCGCCGTCTGCGGCGTGCAGGTACTTTAAAGGAATGCGGACGAGGGTTCAACCGCCCAGGCGCTCGCCGTAGAGGCGTTGGTAGAAATCGCGGTAGGCGCCGGATTTGATCTCCTCCCACCATTGGCGATGGGCGAGATACCACTGCACGGTCTGCGCGATGCCGTCGGCGAAATCGACCTGCGGCGTCCAACCCAGTTCGCGGCGGATCTTCTCGGCTTCGATCGCGTACCGACGATCGTGCCCCGGGCGGTCGGTGACGAAGGTGATCAGGCTTTCGGGCTTGCCCAGCGCCCGCAGAATCAGCCGGGTGATCTCCAGATTCGTGCGCTCGTTGTTGCCGCCGATGTTGTAGACCTCGCCGGGTGCGCCGCGCTCGAGCACGGTCAGCAGCGCGTGAACGTGATCGGCAACATGCAGCCAGTCGCGCACGTTGCCGCCGTCGCCGTACAGCGGCAGCGGCTGGTCGGCGTGGGCGTTGCTGATGAACAGCGGAATCAACTTCTCCGGAAACTGGTACGGCCCGTAATTGTTCGAACACCGCGTGACGATCGCCGGAAAGCCGAAGGTGCGGTGATAGGCCAGGCACAACAGGTCGGCCGACGCCTTGCTCGCCGAGTAGGGGCTCGACGGATCCAGCGGCGTGGTTTCGGTGAAAAAGCCGGTCGGGCCCAGCGAGCCGTACACCTCGTCGGTACTCACCATAACGAACCGCGCGACGTTGTGTTTGCGCGCCGCGTCCAGCAGCGTCTGCGTGCCCACGATGTTGGTTTGAATGAACACCGCCGGGCCTTCGATCGAGCGGTCGACGTGACTTTCCGCCGCCATGTGCACCACCGCGTCGCAGCCGGTCATCGCGCGATCGACCGCGGCGGGGTCGGTGATGTCGCCTTTGATGAAGGTATAGCGCGCGTGCCTGTCCAGGTCGGCCAGATTGGCCAGATTGCCCGCGTAGGTCAGCGCGTCGAGGTTGACGATTTCCAGGTCAGGGCGCTCGGCCAGCGTGAGCCGCACGAAGTTCGAGCCGATGAAGCCGCAGCCTCCCGTGAGCAGAATGCGCATCGCTCAGTCTCCGGTATGCTTTTTCACCAACGCGGTCATTTCCGACAGGTCGAAGGGCTTTTTCAGATAATCGACCGCGCCCAGGTCCTGCGCGCGTTTGCGCTCGCCGGAGAATTGAATGGTCGTGTAGGCGGTCATGAAGATGACGGGGATGTCGGTGGTCGCCGGATCCTTGCGCAAGGTTTCCAGCACCTCCCAGCCGTCCATGCGCGGCAGCATGATGTCGCACAAAATGAGATCGGGAATTTCCTTGCGGGCCAGCTCGACGCCGGATTCTCCGTCCATGGCCACCAGCACGCTATACCCTTCGTGCTTGAGTTTGACGCGGACGATATCGGCGTTTTCCTCAACGTCGTCGATCACCAGAATTTTCTTCTTCTCGTTTTCGCTCACCGGCCCACTCCCCACAATCTAGGCGTCCCCGCGCCAGTCGTCGCCGCTGGCGAAGGACTCCAAACGTTTGATCAATTGCGTGCGATTGATCGGTTTGAGCATGTAATCGGCCACGCCCATGCTGTAGCCGCGGGCGCGGTCGTCGATAATCGAAACGATGATGACCGGAATGTCCGACGTTTGCGGATCGGTCTTGAGCTCCTTGAGCACCGACCAGCCGTCGCGATAGGGCATCATGATGTCCAGGGTTACCGCGAAGGGGTTGGTTTCGCGCACGCGCTCGACGGCGCGTTCCGAATCGGTGCAGCGGATCACCTCGAAGCCCGCCGGCTCCAGGCTGGCGGCGAGCAACTCGAGCACCTCGGCGTCGTCGTCGATGGCCAGCACGGTGCGCTTGCCGCCGGGCGCCGTCTCGTCGGCCTTGCGCAGACGCGGCGCGGCATCCTTCACCGACGCGACCACCGGAATCGAAAAACGGAAGGTGCTGCCCTTGCCCGGCTCGCTGGCCACGTCGATCGCGCCGTTGAGCAGGTTGACCAGCTTCTTGCACAGCGCCAGGCCCAGGCCCGCGCCGCCCACCGTGCGCGTGGTCGAGCCGTCGATCTGCCGGAACTGATCGAAGATGCTGCGCAGCTTCGCCGCCTCGATGCCCGGGCCGGAGTCGATCACCTCGAACCAGACGTTCGCCTGTTTCTCGTCGGCGTAAACGCGCACGGTCACGCCGCCCTCGTGGGTGAACTTAAGCGCGTTGGACAGCAGATTGTACAGCGCCTGCTGCACCTTGCCCCGGTCGGCCTCGACCGTCGGCAGATCCGGCGCAATCTCGGCCCGCAGTTCCAAATGACTGCGCGCGAACAACGGCTGCACCGATTCCAGCGACGCGCGCACCAGCTCGCCGGGGTCGAATTTTTCCAGGCTGAGCGACATGCGCCCGGCCTCGATCTTGGACAGGTCGAGGATGTCGTTGATCAAGCGCAGCAGCGATTCGGCGTTGCGGCGCACCTTGGCCAGGCTCTCCAACTGCTGCTTTTGCATTTCGCCGTAGATGCCGTCGAGCATCAGGTCGGTGTACCCGAGGATCGCGTTGAGCGGCGTGCGCAGCTCGTGACTGACGTTGGCCAGAAATTCGCTCTTGAGCCGGTTGGCCTCCTGAATCTGCGCGGCGCTGCTGCGCAGCTCGACGTTGGCCATGGTCAGTTCGGCGGTGCGCTCGGCGACGCGCCGCTCCAGATCGATGTTGTCGCTTTCCAGGTTCTCCTGCGCCTCTTCCAACTGCGAAGCCATGGCGTTGAACTCGCCGGCCAGCAGGCCGAATTCGTCGGATCGGTCGGCGCTCAGGCGCACATCCAGCTCGCCGCGCGCGATGTGCCGGCTGGCGTCCAGCAGCGAGCGGATCGGGCTGGAAAACGAACGGCTCAGGTACAGCGCGGCGAACGACACCAGCAAAATCGAAATCATCAGGATGAAAAACATCAGCGTATACGCGTTCTGATGCACGTCGGCGATGTGGCTCATCAAATGGTTGGCGGTGTCGGGCGTGGCGACGTTGACCACGTCGTAAACGATCTGGTCGACCAGGTCCTGATAGATGGAGGTGATCAAGGCGGCGCCGATAAACAACGGCACCAGCGCCAGGCCGGCGACGGCCAGGAAAATCTTGGTAAAAATGCCCAAGCGCAGTCGCACGATCAATCACCTCGCGAAGGGCGAATCAGCCGTATGTGCGAACGGTCGGTCTGCGCAACCCAAAACGCCACAAAGGCCGCGATCATATAGATCAGCCGAATCATCAACAATTGCCATCCCGCCCATACGCCGCGCACATCGGCCAGGCCCGCCAGGGCGTACACCAGCAGGCTCCAGGTGGCCAAAGTCAGGCCGAAATCGGCCCACTCGCCGCGGCGGTTGCGTGCAACCACATCGCGAATAGTAGCATAGACCACCAAAAAAAGGCAGAGCAGATAGGGTACGACAAACACCATGAACGCCGGCCGCGGCAATTCGTGTTCGCTGGCCCAGGGCGTGCAAATCGTTTCCCGAATCCCCAACCAGAACAACAAACCCAGGAAGACCAACACGAACAATCCCGCCGTCCAGATCAAGCCGCGCGTCCAAGGGGAGTCTCCCCAAATATGCCGGGCGAGAAACGCGGTGCCGGCGACCAGGTGAAATCCGGCGAAGACCTCATCGACGTAAAACAACAATCGATCAAGCCACAACAGGCCGGAGAAATACGCAAGCAGTCGCAATCCGGCGAAAAACCACAAACCGGACGCCAGCAGCCAGAACCAGGAATAGGCCAACCAGGTCGGCGTCAGTTGCGGATCCTTGCGCAGTTCGCGCACGGTGGACAGCCCGATGACCGCGACGACCCAGCAACAAAAAACGTTGTACAAGATCGCATAATTCACGGTGCGCTCTCCTCCACCCCCAAAACACTCAAAATACAATCGATGAGTTCGCGCTTCTCATAGGGCTTGGCGAAAAAAGCCGCGACGCCGTGCGCGTCGGCCAGTTCCCGCTGCCCCTCGACGCCCAGCGCAACCACCGGAATCGTCGCCGTCTGTTCGCTTTCGCGCAATCGCCGCAGGATGTTCCAGCCGTCCTCGTGGCGCAATTCGGTGTCCAGCACCAGCAGGTGCGGCCGGTATTCGGCGACGTGGGCCATCAACAGCCGCCCGTCGGAACAGGTGGTCACCTGCATGCCCGCCGCCTGGATGGTCAGACCGAGAAACTGGGCTGCCGCCTCGTCCGACTCGGCCACCAGGATGCGCAACCGGTTGCGCTCCGGATCCAGGTAATACGGGCTTTCGTCGATTTCGGTGAACGCCTCCATTTCCTCGCCGCGCACCGGCAGGACGATGGTGAAGGCGCTGCCGTGACCGAGTTTGCTGACCACCTCGACGCGTCCGCCCATCAGCTCGGCCATCTTGCGCGTCAGATACAGACCCAGACCGGTGCCGCCCTCGGGCCGGTTGGGGCCGACCCGCGAATATTCCTCGAACAGGCGCGGCACGTCCTGTTCGGCGATGCCCCGGCCGGTGTCGCGTACCGTGCAGGCGACTTCGCCGGGCGTCGGGCAGTGCAGGCGCACCTTGATGTGTCCGCGGTCGGTGTACTTGACCGCGTTGGTCAGCAGGTTCAGCAGCATCTGTTTGATCTTGGTGCGGTCCGCGACCATGCTCACGGGCACTTCGGCCTCGATCTCGCGCCGCAGGGCTAGGTTCTTCTGCTCGGCCAGCGCGGCGATGGCCGCCAGCGATTCGTCGACGATCTGCCGCAGGTTGACCGATTCCAGCGCCAGTTCGAGCTTGCCGGTCTGCAACCGCGAGATGTCGAGCATGTCGTTGATCATGTGCAGCAGCGTGTGCGTGTTGACCACGATGCGCTCGCAGGCCGAATGCTGGCGCTCGTTGAGCGGCCCGTAGATTTCCGAGGACAGCAGTTCGGCGAACCCGACGATCGCGCTGATCAGCGTACGCAGCTCATGGCTGACGTCGGCGATGAACTCGCTTTTGAGCATGCTCTGGCGTTCGAGCTTGCCGGCCAACTCGGCCAGCTCGGCGTTGGCCTCTTCCAGCGCGACCGTGCGCTCGTCGACCATCGATTCCATGCGCGAGGAAAAACGGTGCAGTTGTTCGTACATCTGCTCCAGGTCGCGCAGATCCTGTTCGAGGTTGGCGACGTTCTCGCTTTCGGCCTCGACCTCGGAAGAGAACACGCGCTGCCACCAGGCGCGGGTCGTGTCGATCGTCCAGGTCATGCGATACAGGCAGGCGTGCGCGCCGTAGACCACGTCGCCGATGCCGAACGAACCGTCCTCGGCGACCACGCCCTCGTCGCGGCGCTCGTGCGGATCGTCGACCGGATACGAAATCACATGCCCGAATTTATCGAGGCGATAGACGCGCCCGTCGATCGGCGGCAGATCGTCGAGCCCCACGGCGCAACTCAAGTCTTCGACCGTCGCCGGCGGCAACTGCCACAGGGTGGGAATGCCCGCCAACAGCCCGCGGGCGAATTGGCAGCCGTAGCGGTTTTGCGGCCGCCCGCTTTTGCGTTTGAGCTCGACAATCGCCGAGGTTTTGCCCAGGTGATGCACGCGCAAGACGCGGTTGGGATCGAAGTAATGCACGAGACTGTCGGCCTTTTGCAACACCCGCAACGGGCTGCCCGACAAGCGCAGGATGGTGGACAGAAAACCGAAGGCGCGCTGCTGCATGGCGTACAGGCCGACCTCGCGCGCGATGTCGGCATCGCCGGTCGCCAGTTCCAGGCGCTCCCACAGGGCGAAGAGCGTTTCGTTGTCGACCCACCCCTTGCGATCGAGCAACACTTCTTGCGAATGGGGCAGATCGCGGCAAAGATCGTCGATATCCAACCCGCGCTCCTGCGCGAACATCAGGATCACGGCGGTGATGCGGCCGCTGACCTCTTGTTGTCGAAGCATTTGTGTCTGTCCCCGTGTTGCCGGTCGACCGGCGCCGCCCGCTCAGTCGACAGGCGCACCATGGCATGGTCATCCTGGCGGCGTGTTTTTATCTTATCGGCGGATTTCGGCGATCGAACAAGGCAAAACTAGCGAATACTTTCATTTTTTCGCTCGGCGCGGGCGCGGGCGAGCAGCGCGGCGACCAGCACGCCCAACAGGCCGGCCAGCCCGTTGACGGTGATGTCCTTGGTGTCGTAGAAGCGGCGCGGCAGCCACCCCTGGATCATCTCGTCGCCCAGCCCGACGTTGAAGGCGATCAGCACGGCAAGAATCGCCCTTTCCGCGCCGGCGAAGCGATGTCGCAATGCCCGATGGGCCAGTACGCCGACCGCGCCGTACTCCAGCAGGTGGATGCGCTCGACCGGCATTTCCGACAGCGTGAGCAGCACCAGCGCATACGCACCGCCCAACGCCGCCAGCGCCAGGTAGTCCCGGCCGCGCCGCACGCGGGCCGCCGCGACCAGCCAGACAAGCGCCGCCACGGCCAACGCCGCCAGCGCCAGCACGATGCCGCGCGCCAAGGCGTCTTCCAACCCGGCGCGGCTGATCGCATCGAAGATCCGGCGCGCCGCGCCCAGCGTGGCGTACACGACCGCCACCAACAGCGCCAGCAGCAGCCAATCGACGATTTCGGCTTTTTTCAACGACATGCGATATAATGCCAAAGGTTGATGAATCGCTTCAGTGTGGCAGAAAAATATTCTCGCGGCCAGTTATCCCTTCGAAGATATTATCTTTGTCGAAAAAGAGTTAACCGTATTGCCTTTCCGTCCGATCAATGAAAACAATTGAAACGCGTGGCGATTCTTACATCACGGATCGACGTTGGTAGGAAAAATCATGTCCGAAACGCCCTTACGCATCGGCTTCGTCGGCGACTGTCTTTGCGCACAATATTTTTTCACCGTCGCTCAAAGGGAAGAATCCCTGCTTTGTGACCGGCGAAGATTTCAATCCTTTGAACCCTTTTTAAGTTTCGACAGATCGGCATTCGATTCGGAAACCGGTCGCTTCGCCCATCCCGATTTGAACCGTTTTGTGGCGGACCATCACTTTACCTTCCCGCCGCAGCATCAACTGGAACCCGACACAATCTCGCCGAAACCCGAGCTGGTCGTCACCAGTCTCTGCGGAGAGGGCATTAAGTACGTGTACCGACACGTCTCCGGTGTCGCGCTGGTTCTCAATGAAAGGAATTATCTCGCCAACCGCAGGATCAGTAACCAGCCGTATCACCAAAATTTCCACAAAGAACCACTATTCCGGGAACAATTATTTGAGCGCACCTTACGCGGCACAGCCCTATTGGCGCAGGCTTACCATCCGGCGCCGATCATCGTGATGCTGCAGCCATTGCGCAGCGTCGGGCTGGTCCAAAGCCTATTTTACCTGCACGGCATATACGATTACCTGTACGAACATCCGGACGATTACCGGGCGATGTTGCATACGCTCTGCCGCAAAAACGAAAATCTTGTCTTCATCGAATTGGATCGTGTGGTCATCGACGGCGTGAACCACAAAGGATTGGCGCCCGAATATTATTTCCCCCACGTCACCAACACTACCATCCAGCACCAAATGAGCAAACGCAATTTCACGCACGCTCATGATTGCCTGTACCGTGAACTGATTGCGCCCATCAAAACGTTCGCGAGCGAGCGAAAAATTTACGAGCATGAGGGGCTCCGCTTCATTCAGCCGCCGGTTACCGACGAGGAACTGACGCTTGCCGCACAAAAGCTGCCCATCATTTTATCCGACGAACAGATCCGGCGGATGATTGTGGAAGGCGACGACGCCGATTTCACCTATGCACTGACTCAGGCGAAACATCGTGACGACGGCCGTTTCAACCAGATCATCGCCGACCGATTGAACAACGACGAGCGCACCTGGTCGGATGCCTTGTTGCGCAATACCATGCTCGACTACATCAAAAAACACGCTCAACCAATGTTTCTTCCCTACCTGACGGTTCTGTGGGAAGACTACATCGGCGAGATCCGGCGGGAAGCCTATTTGCTTGACGATTGGATCTTCATTCAACTACAGGCTCTTCGCGCCCGCATTTTCGAGAATTGCGGGTGGACCGAACGTCGCCCCGAAATCTTCCCCAATCTGGAAAAGCAACCGGAGTATTGGCGACAACTTGACAAGTTTCTCGGTTTCCACCGTGCGCGGCGCATCGCGATTTTCCCCGCCGGGCAGCATACGCGCCGCCTGCTGCCCTTCCTGCGGGAAACGGGGCGATATGAAATCGTCGCTCTTTTGGATGAGGCCGCCGGCGAAGGCGCCGAGATCGACGGCATCCCCATCCTGCCGCCGGACCGGTTGACGCAATTGCATCCCGACGCGGTGGTCGTCTCCTCCGACAGCATCGAGGAAAAGCTGTATCGACAATTTGTGGATCGTTACCGCGCCGATCCCGATCTGCCGGTGTTGAAAATCTACAATTAACATCGGGTCCGCCGTATTATCGGTTTGCACTGCGGGCGATTAATCGTTAAAATTTTACAAGATATCGGTTCCATGGTTAATTGATCGCGGGCCGACGAATATTTTTTCTATTTATGCCGGTGGGGGATGCCGGCGACACTCGCCACGATGCTACGGCAACCGGACACATGGAGTATTGATTTCGGCTTCCTTTCGCGCCCGCGGCGCATCGCTTGAACATTGACGGCATACATACGGATACGCTCGTTCTTTTATCTGGGTCGCCGCTTTGGAGGCTTGCGGCGACGACGTATAAAAGAAAGGATCTGCCCGATGCAAAACCAGGATCCGCGAGCCAAGACAAAAGAAAACGACAAGATATTGAACTTCTCCACTGTCCGCGAGCAGTTGACCGATCGAGGCTTGGTTTACTTGGCCGTTATCCTTCCGCTGGCGGTGGTCGCCTCGTGGTTGCGCTTTTACGAACTGGGATGGCACCCGATTTACCTGTTGCATCTGGGAGCCCTCGCCGTTATCGAAATCGCGGCGATTTTCCGCAAGCGTTTGTCCCATAAAACGCGCGGCGCCCTGGTGCTCGGCTCGTTCCTGGTTGTGGGCGTCATCGGGCTGCGCACTTTCGGCCTGGTCGGCGGCGGATCGTTGTTGCTGGTCTTCTTCGCCTTGTTGACCGGTCTGTTTTTCGGCATGCGCGCCGGATTACTCGCCTGCCTGCTCAACCTGATCGTCGTGGTGACCGTCGGAACGCTGGTGCTGCTGGGTCGGCTGCATTTTTCCATCGACCTGGGCGCTTACGCAATCTCGCCGGCCGCATGGATCATCATCCTCGCCTCGTTTGTGCTCATCGTGCCGGTGGTGGTCATGGCCCTGGATACGATTTACACGAACATGGAGACGTTGCTGAAAACGCAACAGCTCCATCAGGCCAAACACAAACGGCTGATCGACAACCTCGTCAACACCGTCCTGTTTCGCCGCGAATTGGACGGCACGCTGAGTTATGTCTCGCCCTCGCTGACCGGCATTCTGGGCTACGCGATCGAGGAATTTCCCGCCGATCTCGGTCATCTCCTGACCGATCATCCGCTCAACCGCAATGTACTGCGCTACATCGAACAATGCGCCGCCGGCGAGCAGCCGCCGCCCTATGAAGTTCACGTGCGCCACAAAGACGGCAGTACGCGCTGGTTGAGCGTCACCGAGGTCCCGGTGCGCGACGAATCGGGCAACGTCACGGCCGCCGAGGGGGTCGCGCACGACATCACCGTGCGGAAAATCCGCGAGGAAATTACCGCCATTCATCTGGAATTGTCCGAGTCGGCCGGCGTCATGACCGTCGATGAACTGCTGCAAAAATTCCTGGACCGGGCGGAAGAGCTGACCGGCAGCAAGGTCAGTTTTTATCATTTCGTCGAAGCGGATCAAAAAACGATCCAACTGCAAACCTGGTCGACCAACACCTTGCAAAACATGTGCACCGCCGATCAAGCGAAGATACATTACCCCATCGATCTGGCCGGCGTCTGGGTCGATTGCGTCCGCGAGGGCGGCCCGGTGATTCACAACGACTACGTCACGTTGCCGCACCGCAAAGGCCTGCCGGATGGTCATGCTCCGATCGTGCGCGAACTGGTCGCGCCGGTCGTGCGCGGCAACCGGATCATGGCCATCCTCGGCGTGGGCAACAAGGAGACCGATTACGTCGAGCAGGACGTTTCCACCGTGGTGGAGTTGGCCAACATCGCCTGGGACATCGTCTGCCGCAAGCGCGCGGAATCGGCGCAGCAAAACAGCGAAGAGCGTTTTCGCACTCTGGTCGAGCACGCCGGCGACGCCTTCTACCTGGTCGATCCGGCGACGACCCGCATTCTCGAAGTCAACCACCAGGCCTGTCAGGACCTGCAGTACAGCCACGATCAACTTCTGCAATTCACCGTGCGCGACATCGATGCGCACGAGTCCATCGAACTGATCCGCACCGCGATCGAGCGACTGGCGCGTGGCGACAACCTGACCATCGAAACCGAACACAAACGCCGCGACGGCACGATCTTCCCCGTTGAAATCCGTTTATCCTCGATCGTCATCAACGATCAGCCGCGGGTGATCGCCCTGGCGCGCGATGTCAGCGAACGCAAACGCGCCGAAGAAGAGCGACGGCGCTTCGAGCTGGTCATCGAGCAGGCGGCGGAAATCGTCGTCATCACCGACACGCAAGGCAACATCATTTACGTCAATCCCGCCTTCGAAAAAACCACGGGCTACAGTCTCGCCGAAGCCGTCGGCCAGAATCCGCGCATTCTCAAAAGCGGCAAGATGGACCCGGCGATGTACCGCACCCTCTGGGAAACGATTCTGAGCGGACGCACCTGGACCGGCCAGCTTACCAATAAGAAAAAAGACGGTTCGCTTTATGTCGAAGACGCACTGATCTCGCCCTTGCGCGATGAGGCGGGCGAGATCGTCAATTTCGTCGCCGTCAAACGCGACATCACCACCGAGCTGGAACTCAAAGAACAATTCTTCCAGTCGCAAAAAATGGAAGCCATCGGCCAACTGGCCGGCGGCGTGGCCCACGACTTCAACAACCTGTTGCAGGTGATTCTGGGATACGGCGAACTGGCTCTGGAGGAAAGCAAGGGACGCAAGGTCGCCAACGAGCTCAAGGAAGTCATGAAGGCTTCGGAGAACGCCAAAAACCTCGTCCGCCAATTGCTGGCCTTCAGTCGCAAACAGGTGCTGGACACGACCGACCTCAATCTGGGCGACGTGGTCAACGATCTGGCCAAGATGATCCAACGGGTGATCGGCGAGCACATCGCTTTCAACATCATGTCCGAATCGGGCCTCAAGCTGATTCACGCCGACCGGGGCCAGATTGAGCAGATTCTGATGAACCTGTGCGTCAACGCGCGCGACGCCATGCCCGACGGCGGCACGTTGACCATCGAATCGCGCAACATCGAACTGGACGAAGAGTTCTGCCTCGCCAATCCCTGGGCCAAACCCGGCCGCTACGTGGTGCTCAGCGTCACCGACACCGGCACCGGTATGGACGCGGAAACCCAGCGCCGCATCTTCGAACCGTTCTTCACCACCAAAAAATTGGGCAAGGGCACCGGCCTTGGTCTCTCGACCGTTTTCGGCATCATCCGCCAACACAACGGCATGATCCACGTGTACAGCGAACCGGGCCACGGCACGACCTTCCGCATCTACCTGCCCATGATCGAAGCACAGCAGGTCGCCGAGCGCCAACGCGAAATCCTCTCGCCGCACGGCGGTTTCGAGACGATCCTGCTGGCCGACGACGACGCCACCGTGCGCCGCGTCGCCATCGCCATGTTGCACAAGGCCGGATACTCGGTCATCGAGGCCGGCGACGGCGAAGAAGCGATTCGCATTCTCAACGAACGAATCGCCGAAATCGACCTGGCGCTGTTGGATATGGTCATGCCCAAGGTCGGCGGCCGCCACGTCTTCGACCACATGCGCAACAACGGCATGCTCATTCCCGTGCTGTTCGCCAGCGGCTACAGCACCGACGCGTTCCACGGCGATTTTACCGCCGACCGGAACGTCGGGCTAATCCAAAAGCCCTATCTGCGCGACGCGTTGCTGCACAAGGTGCGGGAAATTCT
>CALBTQ010000045.1 GCA_937967875.1 uncultured Pseudomonadota bacterium | reverse complement strand
CAAAAATCGCGATAGGCTGCGGTTAGCTCGGCCTCGGGAAAATCGCGCAAACGCACGGCCGGCTCGTCGATGAAGTACGTGTCGCGCTCGACGCCCTTGATCGTCCCCGCCTCGCGGCATCTCTCGTACAGCAACGTACCGGGGTACGGTTCGAACAGGCTGATCTGCACTTCGTCCGGCGCGACCTGCGCGCACAAATCACGTGTAGCTTGCAGCGTCGCCGGCGTTTCACCGGGCACGCCGACGATATGGAAGGCACGCGTGCGAATGCCCAACTCGCGGCACCACGCAAAAAAATCGGCGATCTGCGCGTTGCTCATTTCGCGGCGCAGCACCTCGCGACGGATTATCTCGTCGCCGTGCTCGATGCCCACGTTGGCCATCACCAGCCCCGCTTCGCGCAGGCGACACAGATCGTCACGGTCCACCGTGCCCACGCGAAAATAGGCGCGAAACGGCACTGCGATGCGGCGCGGATACTCGCTCAGAAAGTTTTCGAGAAAATCGCGGCGCAAGGTGAAGATGTCGTCTTCGAAGTAAAACGAATCGACCGCGTACTTGCTGCGCAGCAGATCGAGTTCGGCGAACAGATGCGCCACCGAGCGCCAGCGTACCCACGACTGCCCGGCGTACATCGCGCGCCATGCGCCGTTGCAGCAATAGGTGCACGGGTACGGGCAGCCGCGACCGACCACCACAGTCACTTCGCCGCCGTTGGCGCGGTTGATTTCGTCCTGCGGAAAATGCCGGCGGTCGTACACCGGCAGCTCGTCGAGGTCGGACAACAATGGACGCGGCGCGTTGCGCCAACCGTCGCCGCACAGATTGGCGATCGTCGCCGGATCGTTGCCGGCCGCCAGTTCCATCAGCGCACCCTCGCCCTCGCCGACGCACACCCAGTCGCACTCGCCCGACGCCAGCACTTCGTCGGCGGCGAAGCTCGCATGTACGCCCCCGGCCAGCACCGGCACACCGGCGCGGCGCGCCCAACTCATCAGCCGCCGCGCGTACTTCCACTGATGCGAAGAAAATCCGAAGGCCGCCAACTCGGGCGGCCATGCGCGCAACGTTTGTAGGAAAGACGATTCAGCGGGCATTGTCGCCGGCAGCAGCGTGTGCACCTCGTGCCCGGCCCGCGCGGCGACCGCGGCCAGCGCGCCCAAACCGTGCGGATAATGCGGGCCGTTGTGCGTGCCCACGTTCGGGTAAACCAGCAAGATGCGCATGATCGCTTCCGCCGCCGGATTCGGCGTCCAACGCTACAGCCGGTACAGCGGCAGGTATTTCTCCTCAAGATATTTCATAAACGGCTCGGCGCTGGGTTTCTCTCCCGTCGCCCGTTCGATCAACTCCGCCGCCTTGTAACGCTTGCCGTACTGATGAATGTGTTTGCGCATCCAGGCCAGGATGTCCACGAAGTTGCCTTCGAGAATCATCTGGTCCATCTCGCCCAGGTCGTTGCGCATCTTCGCGTACAGTTGCGCGCTGTACAGATTGCCGATGGTGTACGTCGGGAAGTAGCCGAGCAGCCCCTCGCTCCAGTGCACGTCCTGCAGCACGCCCAGCGCGTCGGCGGGGACATCGATGTTCAGGTACTGCTTCATCTTCGCGTTCCAGGCGGCGGGCAGATCGTCCACCGCGATGCGCCCGGCCACCAAGTCGCGCTCGATCTCGAAGCGGATGATGATGTGCAGATTGTAGGTCACCTCGTCGGCCTCGACGCGGATGAACGACGGCTGCACCACATTCACCGCTTGGTAGAACTGCTGCAGCGTCACGTCGTCGAGCTGTCCCGGGAAAGCCTTCTGCGCCTCCGGATAGAAGAAGCGCCAGAACGACAGGCTGCGCCCGATGACGTTCTCCCAGAAGCGGCTCTGGCTTTCATGCACGCCCAGCGATGCGCTCTGGCCCAGCGGCGTGTCCAGGTGATCGCGCAGCAACCCCTGCTCGTACATCGCGTGGCCCGCCTCGTGGATCGTGCCGAAGGTCGACTGACGCAGGTCGCTTTCGTTGTAACGCGTGGTGATGCGCACGTCGCCCCCGGTGCCGATGGTGAACGGGTGCGCGCTGACGTCCAGCCGGCCACTGTCGAAATCGAAGCCCAGCCGCTTGATCACCATTTTACCGAAGGCTTCCTGCTGCGCCGCCGGGTAGCTTTTGCCGACGATCATCCCGGCGTCGTGCTTTTCCGCGCCCAGAATTTTGTGGAAGAACGGCACCAGTCGTTCGCGCAGATCGGTCAGCAGCGCGTCGATCGACGCCTCGTCGGCGAAAGGCTCGAAGTAGTCGAGCATCGCATCGTAGGGCTTGTCGGCAAAGCCGAGCGCCGCCGCTTCCTGCCGGCGCAGCTCGACCATCTTTTTCAGAAACGGCGCGAAGTGCGGAAAATCGTCGTTCTGCCGCGCCTCGACCCACGCCGCGTTGGACAGCGAGGTGTGACGGCTGATTTCCTCAACCAATTCGTTGGGCACCTTGGTCGCGCGATCGGTCTCGCGTTTGATCTCGCGGATGTTCACCTGCGCGTCGTCGTTGATCTGCGCGGCCTCGGCGGCCAGTTCCTCGACCTTGGCTACCTTTTCCTTGTCGGTGAGCATGCTGTGCATCAGGCTCTCGGCCCAGGCCAGTTGCTCCGCGCGGCGCTCCAGGCCGGCCTTGGGCAGATTGACCCGCTGGTCCCAGTGCAGCACCTCGACGATGTGCCCCAGCGTCATGATCTCTTTGTACCAAGAGATAACTTCCTGATAGTAATCGTACAGCTTCATCTTCCTATTCCCCCCATTGCGGCGTGGCCAGGCCGATGCGCTCGCTGCCCCTGAACCAACCGTCGCGCGCGTTGTAGTACAAACGGAATTCGCCGTTGTAATTCACGCAATCAAAAGCGTAAACGAAGGCGTTCTTCCACCCCGGCTCCGGGCCGATGATCGTGTCGGCTTTCTGCTCCCAGGTAAAACCGTCGGTCGTATGCCAGAGAAAAATCGCCGAGCGCGATTTGCGTTGCGCGTCGTGATAGATGCCGTTGTTGAACACCCACCAGCCGCCCTCGCCGTCGGGCGTGAGCTTCACCGATCCCGCGCCGAAGTTCAGCAGCGGATGATCCTTACGCGGGCTCAGCAGCGGCTCGCCGTGGCGCGTGTACGGGCCCATGATCGATTTGGCCGTCGCCACGCCGATGTGCTTGGGCTCGAAGTACAGACAATCCCACAGCCAGATCCAGCCGTTGCTGTAATACAGGCGGTATTCGTCGCCCGCTTTCACCAGGCACGGGTTGCCCAAAAATTTAATGCCGCCGCCGTCGACCGGCCACGCGCCCTGGATGAGCATGCGCGCGTCGCTCCAGGTGTGCAAATCGGTCGAGGTGCGCACGGCGATGCCCGACAGCCACGGACGCACGTGCAATTCGTAAAACAGGTGGTAAACACCGTTTTCCAAAAACAGGAACGGCCGAATGCCGCGGCACACCCGCCCGCCGACCCGCTCCCAGGCGATGCCGTCAGCGGATTGATAATGATTGAGAAAGCCCACGCTGTTGGCGATCATGCGCCACTTTCCGTCGGGCGTTTTGTCCGGCGGCAGCACCGTCGGATCGGCGATCATCCACTGCGGACGCGGCGGTTCGATCAACGGATTGTGCGGGTGGTCGATCCACTTGGCTTCGGC
>CALBTQ010000044.1 GCA_937967875.1 uncultured Pseudomonadota bacterium | reverse complement strand
CCTTTCGATAATGGGTAGAGAATTGTCCAATTCCCGTGAATAGCTATCTCCTCTTTTGGGGCGAGTGGTAACTGGTGGACTTTTGTTTCAATAATTCTATTATTTTGCTAGCTTTTATCGTCGTGGTCGTTTTGGTGACGATTTCGCTGGTCATTCTGGCCCGCGATGTTTTGTTTTTCTTTTTACGCCGGCTGGGCAAACGACCGGTTGATCGCATCGAGCACGAGCGCCGTAAGTATGAAGAGGAGCACGAAGAATGAGTGAAGCGAATGAAGCCAAACGCCAAACGATGGACTTTCGCGAGTTCATTGTTTTATTGATCATTGGCTTGGTCATCGGATTTGTGTTCCGCCTGCAATTCGGCGTGCACGAATACAGCCTCGCTTTCATCCTCTCCTTCCCCGTCGTGTTGTTCGCGGTCAATCGCGGCTTCCGGCACGGCGCGCTGGCGGCGGTGGTCGCCGCAGCGATCTACGGCTCCTACCTGTTGCTCGGCCACTTTTTCGGCAACCCGATCACCCGCTCACGGTTGTGGGAAGAACAGCTCAATCTCGGCATCATCATCGGCAGCGGGTTCATTCCCGGCATCATCACCGAGTTTCTGCAGTTCCGGAAACACGATCCTTTTAAAGAGGAAGCGACCATCGTCGAGACCTTCGTGCCCGACGAGGAAACCGGTTTATACAACTTCAAGAGTTTCCGCTGGATGTTACGCGGCGAAATGAAACGCGTGAAACGCTACAACACGCCCATGTCGCTGATCTTCATCAAACTGTTGAACCTGGACAATTTCCGTAAACGGTATGACTACCAGCAGGAAGTGTTGCTGCTCAAAGAAGTCGGTCACCATTTGCGTTCGATGTTGCGTGAAGCCGATTACGTTGGTAAATACTCCGATAACGAAGTCGGCATCGTGTTGCCCGAGACGGGTCTGGCCGGCGTGAATATCGTCTGCAACCGTCTGGTGGAAAAACACGGCAAACTGATGGGCATGCTCAACAAGTCTTGGGATGAGATCGAACTCGAGTTCGAATTCAGTCGAGCCAACTATCCCAAGGATGCGAGCAATCTGGAAGAATTGATCGATATTCTCGATTCTCGTTACGAGCGGCTCGGTTAACGAGAATCATTTTTTTGGGGAATGGCGGATCCATAGATGATTAAACGCATCATCTTATCCATTACGGCCTTTTTCATCATCGTATTGACGGTGGTATGGCTGTTCCCATTGGATGAATATTTCCCCGGCATTTTCAGCGGCGGCAAAAGCGTGCTGATCGTCTATGACGAACCCGAGCCCAATCACGTCGAAGAAGATACAGCCGACGCGCTGAGCCTGCGCCAGTTGATGGGGCACTTCAAACCCTACAACGTCGAGATGGTCAGCACCGGCGAATACAAAAAAGGTCAGGCGAAAAAGTTCGACATCGTCGTGTACGTCGGCCTGAAGCCGCAAATGCCGATTCCCAGCTACTTCCTGGACGACATCTACTTCGGCAACAAGACGATCGTCTGGATCGGCGCGAACCTCGATCAGATGGCCAACCGTCACAGCCTGGACAAATACGGCTTCAAACCGGTCGACGCTTCCGATCAGCACGCCTCGAACCGGGTGGAATACAAAGGCAAGTCGCTCTGGAAGATGGACACCAGCACCTACGCGGTGGAAATCACCAATCCGAACGTCAACAAGGTCTATGCCTGGGCGACCACTTCCGCCGACGCAATGGCGCCGGCAGGACATTCATCGTACGGAGCCGAGGTCGAGCACGCCGGGGCCGAAGTCCCCGCGCCCGAACCGGCGTCCACCGATTCACCGCTCGAGCCGCTGCCGGCCAATCTGAATTTCGACGTCGAAGCGCTGCCCCTGCCCGGCCCGCGCCCGCATCCGCCGGTGCAGCCGGGAAGCGGTGAGCGGCTGCCGTGGATCGTCGCCGGCGACAATTTCTGGTATGTCGCCTCCAATCCGATTTCCTATAATGTCGAAGGCGGCGCCTATCTGGCGTTTTGCGACATTCTGCACGAGGTTTTCCATTCGAAGGTCGAGGAAGACCATCCGGGCTTCGTGCGCATCGAAGACGTGCACGCCAAGCGCAACGGCCAGGATCTGATCGCGGCCGCCGACTATCTGAAAAGCAAGAACATCCCCTTCGCCTTCACCTTGGTGCCGGTCTACATCAATCCGGCGACCAACGAACACATTTACCTGTCCAACGACCAGGATTTCCTCGCCGTGGTGCAGGGCCTGATCGCGCGCGGCGGCGTACCGATCCTGCACGGCTACACGCATCAATATGAAGCGGAAACGGCGGTCGATTACGAATTCTGGAGCGGACCGACAGGCCGCCCGGTAGCCACCGGTCCGGAATACGCTTCCGAACGCATCATTCGCAGTTTGTCGGAATGCTATCTGGCCGACGTCTATCCGTTGGCCTGGACCACGCCGCACTACGCGGCCGGTCAGGTCGACTACCAGGCGATCCGCAACTACTTCACCACGGTGGTCGAGCGCCGGCAGCCGATCGACCGCCTCGGTTCGGACCAGTTCTTCCCCTACATCATCTATAGCGACATGCACCAGCAGATCATCATCCCGGAAAACCTCGGCTACGTGCAGCCGGATGCCGGGCGCGACGCCAAAGCGATCCTTAAAGACGCCGACAACAGCCTGGTGGTGCGCGACGGTTGGGGCAGTTTCTTCTTCCACACGTTCCTGGACGTGCAGTTGCTCAAGGACATCACCGAAGGGATGGAGAAACTGGGCTACCATTGGGTGAGTCTGACCGACTACAACAACAAGGTGCGCACGGAAGACACGACGATCATTTCCGGCGTCGGCGAAATCAAGATCAATCTGAAAAGTCAGTATCTGCATAAGTTTTCCATCGACGAAAAGGGCAAACGCAAGGGCGAGACGTTCTCGTTCCGGCCGGTGACCGGCAACATCGAACGCTACGTCACCTCGCGCCCGCGGGAAATCAGCGTCCATCAGGGCGTATACACGAGCCCGCCGATGACCGTGGCGAACATCACCAAGTTCCGTCCGGTCATTTCGGGCATCACCAGCCCGGTCGCCGTGTTCCTGTTGTTCGTCGGTTTGATGATCATGTTTACATTCCTGGTCATCTGGATTTTCCTGCTGATCCGCAAGGCGTCGCAGGAAATGCGCAGCCAGATGGCGCGGAAGCGATAAAGGTAGGATCAAGTGCCGTATACCAGTGTCTACATCGACTTGCTCTTTTTGGCGTCAGCCATTGGTATCTGGCTGTTCCTGTTGTTCAACGTCGTGCTGACGATCTTCGCGTTCCTGCACGGCCTGACCAGCGAGAAAGAGCGGCAGCGTTTGTTCACCGAGAGATCGGAAGAGCGTCGTGTAGGGAAAGAGTGTAGATCGTGGTGGTCGCC
>CALBTQ010000043.1 GCA_937967875.1 uncultured Pseudomonadota bacterium | reverse complement strand
ACCACCGAGATCTACACTCTTTCCCTACACGACGCTCTTCCGATCTCGCACCTGGAGGAATTGGCGCGCCTGTGGCCCGGGCTGACGGGCGTGTATCCCAACGCCGGGCTGCCGATGCCCTGCGCCGACGGCGTCTGCTATCCGGAAACGCCGGAGATGCTGGCCGCGACCCTGGCGCGCTTCGTCGAAGAGTTGCCGCTCAATTTCATCGGCGGTTGCTGCGGCACGACGCCCGAACACATCCGACACATCGCCCAGGCCGTCGGTTCGCGCAAGCCGTTGCCCAATCGCGCCGCGCCGGCGCCGTCGCTTGGCAGCTTGTTCAACGCCGTGTCCATCCGACAGGATCCTGCGCCGCTGTTCGTCGGCGAGCGCGCGAACGCCACGGGCAGCAAAGCGTTTCGTGAAGCGTTGCTGGCCGTCGATCATGAACAGGCCTTCGCCATTCTGGTCGAGCAGGAAGAGCACGGCAGCCACTGCGCCGACCTGTCGGTGGCCTACGCGGGGCAGGACGAGCCGGCGCACATGGATGCGCTGATGAGCCGCGCGGCGAAGGAATGCCGCCTGCCGATCTTCATCGATTCCAACCAGCCCGACGTGGTCGAGGCGGCGCTCAAACGCTACCCTGGCCGAGCGGTGATCAATTCGATCAACCTCGAAGACGGTGGCGCAAAGGCGCGGCGCACGTTGGAACTGGCGCGGCGCTTCGGCGCGGGCGTCATCTGCCTGACCATCGACGAAGAGGGCATGGCGATGACCGCCGCGAAGAAAGTCGCCGTCGCGCGGCGGCTCGTCGCGTTGTGCGTCGACGAATTCGGGTTGCATCCCGAGGACCTTTTCCTGGACACGCTGACCTTCACCGTCGGCAGCGGCGATCCGGGTCTGAAAACGGCGGCGCTGGAAACGCTGGAAGCGATCCGGCAACTCAAGCGCGAGATGCCGCGTGTCAACAAGATCCTGGGGCTGTCCAACATCAGCTTCGGGCTCAAGCTGAAAAGCCGCAAGGTGCTCAACTCGGTCTTTCTCGAACGCTGCCTGCAGGCGGGCATGGACGCGGCGATTCTCAATCCCAAGCACATCATTCCGCTGACCGAACTCGACGACGACGACCAACGGCACGCCGCCGCGCTGCTGGACAACACGCCGCTGGACGGGCGCGATCCGCTCGAAGCGTTCATCGACTATTTCGCCGGGCGCGCCGATTTCGAGAGCGAACAAGCCGCCGCCGATCTGCCGCCGCGCGAGGCGTTGCGCCAGGCGATCGTCAAAGGGCGCACCCAGCACCTGACCGAGACGGTGGCGCCGTTATTGAATGAAACGACCGCCGAGGACATTCTCAACGAAATCCTCGTGCCGGCGATGAAGCACGTGGGCGAGCTGTTCGGCGCGGGGCAGATGCAATTGCCCTTCGTGCTAAAAAGCGCCGAGGCGATGAAACGCGCGGTCGACGTGATCCGCCCGCATTTCACCGCCGACACGTCGACGGCCAAGCCGAAAAAGCTGCTGCTGGCGACGGTCAAGGGCGACGTGCACGACATCGGCAAAAACCTGGTGGACATCATCGTGAGCAACAACGGCTTCGAGGTGATCAACATCGGCACGAAGGTGCCGGTGGAGACGATCATCGCCGAGGCGCGACGCACCGACGCCGACGTGATCGGCATGTCGGGTCTGTTGGTCAGTTCCGCGTTGCTCATGGCCGAGAACCTGCGCGCGATGACCGCGGCGGAATTGACTGTGCCCGTGCTCGTGGGCGGTGCGGCGCTGACCGCGCAATTCACCGCCGAAACGCTGCAGCCTGCGTACGCCAACGGCAGCGTCACCTACTGCGCCGACGCCTTCGCCGGATTGACGGCCATGCAGTCGATCGCCGAAGGACGCACGCCTGAAAAGCCGCCGGTGAAAAAAGCCGCGACCGTCGCCGCCGACGCCCTGCCCGCGCAGCCGGTGCAGATCAAGCGCGTCGCGCCGCCGACCCCGCCGTTCTGGGGCAACCGCTTGCTGGAAGGCGTCAAACTCGACTCGATCTTCAGCCTGATCAATGAGGTCGCGCTGTTCCGCGGGCGGTGGGGCTATCGGCGCGGCAAAACGCCTAAAGACGAATACGACGCGTCGATCGCCAAACAAGTGCGCCCGGCCTACGGCGAACTCCAGCGGATCGTCAAAGCCGAGCGGCTGTTCGAGCCGCGCGTGGCCTATGGCTGGTTTCCGGCCCGCCCCGCCGGCGACGCGCTGTTGGTGACGCACGCGGGCCGCGAATTTCGTTTCGACTTTCCGCGCCGGGCGAGCGAGCCGCGCTTGTGCATCGCCGATTTCTTCCATCCCGACGGCGACGTGCTCGGGCTGTTCGTGGTGACCCTGGGCGACCGCGTGGCGAAGTACGGGCAGGAAATCTTGCGGCGCGCCGGTTTCCTCGATTACTTCATGCTACACGGCCTGGCTGTGGAGGCGACCGACGCGCTGGCCGAATACGCGCACGAGACGATGCGCCACGAGTTGGGCATCGGCGAGCAAAAACGCCTGGACTGGCAAGAGCTGGTGACGCAAAAATATCGCGGCAGCCGCTACGCCTTCGGGTATCCGGCCTGCCCCGATCTGGCGGCGAACGAAACGCTGCTGACGCTGCTGGACGCCGCGCGCATCGGCGTGACGCTCACCGAAACGTGGCAGATGACGCCGGAGTTTTCGACCTCGGCGATCGTGGCGCATCATCCGCAGGCCAAGTATTTCGCAGTGTGAATTTAAGGAGATGGGATAACCGATGCCAAGCAAACCATTGAGCGAGTTAATCAAGGAACGGGTCGTCATTTTCGACGGCGCGATGGGCACCGAACTGTACCAGCGACACCAGTTCGTCAACGTGTGCTACGAGGAACTGAGCGTGTCCAAGCCGCAGTTGATCATGGAAATTCACGAGGCCAACAAGCAGGCTGGGGCCGACGCGCTGACCACCAACAGCTTCGCCGCCAACCGTTACAAGCTGGCCGGCTATCTGCTGGCCGACAAGGCGTACGAATTATCGCGCGCCGCAGCCGATGTCGCGCGCCAGGTGGCCGGCGACGAATTGTACGTCATCGGCTCGGTCGGCCCGGTCGGTCAGAAAATCGGCATTGGCGGTGTTTCGGCGCAACAGGCCGAAGACGCCTTTGCCGAATCGGTGCGCGGCCTCAAGGACGGCGGCGCGGACGTGATCATCCTCGAAACATTCAACCAGCGCGAGGAAATGCTCGCCGGCATTCGCGCCTGCGCGCGTCACGACATGCCCTACATCGCCAGCATGACCTTGGGCGAGCACGGCGCGACACGCTACGGTGAGACGATCGACAGCTTTTTCGCCCCGCTGCCCGCCGATCTGCCCGCACCGGTGATGTTCGGCTTCAACTGCGGCGTCGGCCCCAGCGAACTGCTCGAGCTGGTGCAGAGCTTCATTCCCGCGTCGGCCTACCCGGTGCTGGTGCAGCCCAACGCGGGGCTGCCCAAGGTCGTCGACGATCGCATGATCTACATGACCAGCCCCGAGTACCTGACGACCTACGCGCTGCATTTCGTACAGGTCGGCGCGCGGGCGATCGGCGGTTGCTGCGGCACCGGTCCGCGCCATATCGCCGAGCTGGCCGCCAGCGTCAAATCGATGCACCGCGTGCACGTGGCCGTCGAAGGCCCGACGCGGCCGGAAGCCGAGTTGCTGCCGCCCCCGCCGATGGAGAAAAAATCGCAGTTCGCGCAGATGCTCGCCGCCGGCGAGTGGGTGACCTCGGTCGAGATCGTCCCGCCGCTCGGCTGGGATTTGACCGACACGCTCGACAAAGCGCGCATCTGCTATGAGCACGACGTCACAGTGATCAACATTCCCGACGGTCCGCGCGCCTCGTCGCGCATCAGCCCGCTGATCACCGCGATGAAAATTCAGTACGAAGTCGGCATCGAGGCCGACCTACACCTGACCTGCCGCGACCGCAATCTGATCGGCATGCAGTCCGATCTGCTCGGCTGCATGGCCGCGGGCATCCGCAATCTGCTGATCATCACCGGCGATCCGCCGAAGATCGGCGATTATCCTTTTGCCACCGCCGTGTTCGATCTGGATTCGATCGGCTACACGCGCATCGCCGCGCGTCTCAACCGCGGCATCGACGTGGGCGGCCACGCGGTGCGTCCGGCGGGCAATTTTCTGCTGGGCGTCGGCGCCGACCCCTCGCACATCGATCAGGATCGCGAGATCGACCGTTTCCATCAGAAGGTAGAGGCCGGCGCGGAATACGCTATCACGCAGCCGGTGTTCGACGTCGAGGTGCTGTTGCGTTTCCTGGAGCGTCTCCGCCGCGAGGGCGTAACGATTCCGGTCATCGCGGGCATCTGGCCGCTGGTAAGTTTGCGCAACGCGGAGTTTCTCAACAACGAAGTGCCCGGCGTGAGCGTGCCCGCCGAGATCATTGCGCGGATGGCGTCGGTCACAGAGAAGGAAGCCGCGCGGCAGATGGGCATCGCCATCGCGCGGGAAATTCGCGAGCAGGTGCGGCCGCACGTCGCCGGCATTCAGGTCAGCGCGCCGTTCGGCAACGTGCGCACCTCGATCGCGGTCATCGAGGATTGAGCATGGAAAAGTATGTGTGCACCAGTTGCGGTTACATTTACGATCCGCAGGCGGGCGATCCGGCGCGCGGATTTCCGCCGCCCTTTGCCTTCGAGGATCTGCCTGACGATTGGCGCTGCCCGATTTGCTACGCGGCCAAAGACGCGTTCGATCCGCTGTAAGCGCCGTATTTGATTAAATGAAAAAGGGGTTGTCGTTCGCCGACCGCCCCTTTTGTTTTAAACGCAATTCAGATCAACAACCGCAGCCGTCATCGTCATCGTTATCGTCATCGTCGTCGTTATCATCGTCGTCGTCATCATCGTCGATATCATCGTCATCGGTGTCGTCGTCACCGATGTCGTCATCGTCATCATCATCGATGTCGTCGTCATCGTCGTCATCGTCGTCATTGTCATCATCGTCGTCGGTGTCGTCATCGTCGTCGGGCGTGGTGTCGTCGTCATCGTCGCCGGTGGGCGGCGCCACATACAGGCCGCTGTGGGCATCGTCGGATTGGTAGGTGCGCCAGTGCACGCCCGACGCGCCGTAGACAAAATCGGCGGCGGTGTACAGGTTGATCGAGTTGCTGCCGTCCTGCGAACCGACCACGCCGAACTCGGGCACGCCGTCGCCGTTCACGTCGCCGACCGTCGTGCCGTTGAGGTAGGTCCAGCCCACCGGCCGCAACGGAAATCCTTCGAGCATGTTGCCCGCTGCATCGATAGCGAACACATACCCGTTGCCTTTGTCGGAAATGTTATTGGTGAACAGAATCTCCAACTTCTCATCGTCGGTCAGGTCGACCAAGGTGAAAAATCCCTCCGCGCCGCCGACCATGTTGTAGGGGAAGTTGGGGAAGCTCGTGCCGTCGTGATTGATCACGAACAGGTTGTCGTCGGCCACCGGGCCGCCCGAGCAACCGACGACCACTTCCAGCGTGCCGTCCATGTCGATGTCGCCGACCGAGGGCGGCGCGTAGGACCAGGCGTCGCCCATGTCGTAGGGCCAGCCGCTCAGCTCCGTGCCGTTCCACTGAATCGCATGCACGCGGTTGGCGGCGTAATGCGTGACGGTGAGGATCTCCAGCTTACCGTCGCCGTTGAGGTCGGCCAACGCGGGCGAGCCGTAGCTGTAGGTTTCGTCGGTGAAGGTCACCGGAAAGCCGCTCATCGTCGAGCCGTCGGCCTCGAAGGCGTAGAGGCTGTGGTACGAGCAGATGGCGATTTCCGACACGCCGTCGTTGTCGATGTCGCCGACCGCCGCGCTGGTCGCAGGCACATGATCGAGCGTCGCGGGCCACGAGCCGCCGACCGCACTCAGGTCGCCATTGAGCGCATACACCCAGCCGGTGCTGTTGCCGCGTTCGCCGACGATGATCTCCAGTTCATCGTCACTGTCGAGGTTGGCCAGGGTCGGCGGGTTGCTCGACTCGCCGTTGTGCGGCAAGGTTTTCTGTCCTAGCAGCACGCCGTTACGGGAAAAGATTTGCACCTGGTTGCTGGTTCCGCGCGTGGCGACGACGATCTCCGGGAAGCCGTCGCCGTTCACGTCGCCGACCGCCGGCACTGTCTGCACCATGCCGCTCAGATTCACCGAGAAAAGCTGCGTGCCGTCGTAATCCCAAGCCCACAGCTTTTGCGCCGCGGTGGCCATGATGATTTCCAGTTCGTCGTCGCCGTCGATGTCGGCCATTACCAGGCCGCACGTTTCGCCGTAAACGGCATTGCCCGGCACGGTCTTGGGCCAACCGGACATCTGCGGCAATTCCGCCTTGACCGGTTCGTAAAAGAAATCCAGCGGCGCCGTGTAGGTCGCCGCGCCCAGGCCCAGCACATCGCCGGCCAGGCGCACCCGGACAGCTTCGGCCGCCGCCGCCGCCGTCGCCAACATCAACACGAATATCGTCAGGATCCACCAAGCGCGTTTCATTTGCCCCTCCATCGTTAAACCGATTATTTTTAACAGACTCCGTCGCGCACGGCAAACCGCTTGCGTTCGCGCGGGAAAGGCGGTAAACAGCGCCTGTCGTTTAGAAAAGGAAGCAACCGTGAGCAAGAAGCCCATGGCCGACGTGGCCAGCCAACACGATTCGCGGATGATCGCCATCGACAAGGTCGGGGTGAAGAACATCCGCTACCCGATCCGCGTGCTCGACCGCGTCAACGACACGCAACACACCGTCGCCGTGTTCAACATGTACGTCGACCTGCCGCACCAGTTCAAAGGCACGCACATGAGCCGCTTCGTCGAGATCCTCAACGAGCATCGCGGCAAGATTTCCGTGGACAACATCTTCGATCTGTTGCACGAGGTGCGCACGCGGCTGGACGCGGAAAGCGCGCACATCGAGGTCGAGTTCCCCTACTTCATCGAGAAGGAAGCGCCCGTTTCCAAAGCGCGCGGGCTGATGGAATACAATTGCCGGATCGTCGCCGCCAGCCACAACGGCCAGCGCGACGAGGTCGTCAGCGTGAGCATTCCGGTCAACACGCTGTGCCCCTGCTCGAAGGAAATTTCCGCCGCCGGCGCACACAACCAGCGCGGCGTGATCACCATCGCCTTTCGCATGAGCACGATGATCTGGTTCGAGGAAATCATCGAAATCGCCGAGGCGAGCGCGTCCAGCGCGGTGTACTCGCTGTTGAAACGCGAGGACGAAAAATTCGTCACCGAGCATGCGTACGAAAATCCGGTGTTCGTCGAGGACGTCGTGCGCAACGTCGGGCAGCAACTGGATGCGATGGAGGGCGTCACCTGGTATTCGGTCGAGGTGGAGAACTTCGAGTCGATCCACAACCACAGCGCCTACGCCTTCATCGAGCGCAGCAAGCTGTAAAAAAGGGCGCGATCGCCCGCGCCCCATTATTCCACAGACAATTTTCGTTTAGTGCTTGAAGCTGCGCTGACCGGTGAAGACCATCGTCGCGCCGACTTCGTTGCACGCCTGAATCGACTGATAATCGTTGATCGAACCGCCGGGTTGAATCACCGCGCGCACGCCTTCGCCCAAGCCCACATCGATGCCGTCGCGGAAGGGGAAGAACGCGTCGGAGATCATCGCCGCGCCGATCAAGCCGCCGTGCTGCTCGTCGACTTCCTCGACGATCGCCTGCTTTTGCGCATTGTCTTCCAACAGCACGAAGTTCTTGCCGTGCCGCGTGAAGGCCAGCTTGTCCTGCATTTTTCGATAGGCCTT
>CALBTQ010000042.1 GCA_937967875.1 uncultured Pseudomonadota bacterium | reverse complement strand
CGTTTCCTTCGGCACGAGCATCATCAGCCCGTACGCCGAGGGCATCGCGGCCAGCCCGACGATCAACCCGCCGCGCAAGACCTGCGAACGCCGTTTCACGTCGCGCATCACGTGCGCGCCGACCAGCGAAATGATGAAGGCCAGCGCGAAGTAATGCAGCGGCGCTTGAATGGCCAAAGCGGCAAAAGCGGAAACGACCACCGCGAAGATCACCGCGATCTCGAAGCGCATCAAAAAGCGCACCAGCATCGTCGGCGTCGCCAGCGGGAACAGGAAAATCAACAGGTACGTCGGCATCGTCGGAAACTGCGCGGTCAGTTTGTCGCCGAACCAGCCGGTCAGCCGCAAGCCCAGCAGCGTGAGCACCAGCAAAATCCCCAAGACGAAGGTGTCGCGCTCGGAAATGACGAACCGGCGCATGTTCGTGTCGGTGATCCAGAAGGAAAGCGCCAGCGTCAGCAGCGATAAAAGCATCAGCCCGAGCATGGTTTTGATCCAGCCCTTGGGCGCCGATTTCTGCCGCAGATAATCGAGCACGACCTTCTGTTGTTGTTCGACCGCCTGCCCGTCGCCGATGATAAGCTGGTTCTTCTTGAACGTGTACGTGACCGGCAGCACCGCCTCGACCGCCCGGACACGCGCCCCCTCGGTGGCCTCGTTGTCGTAAGTCAGATTCGGTTTGATCTGGTTGACCGCGATCTTGGCCAGCAGTTCTCTCATCGCCTTGGGCAGCGTCTTCCACTGCTTCTCGGCCTGCTCCAACACGATCAACTCGGCCTGTTTGGGATTGATCACCCGCGCGATATCCTTGAGCGTCTGGTCCTGCGTCTGGTCCTGCTTCTGCCCCCGTTCGCGAATACGGATGGCCGTCGGACCGTCTTTCTCCGGATTGGTCAGAACGCCACTGATTTCGTCGAAGTCGAAGGTGATGTAATAGCCATACACCTTGGTCAACGCCGCGTTGATCCGCTCAGCCAGCGCAAGGGCGAAACGCGCTTCGATGAGCAGTTCATATTCGTCGTCGCTCAGTTCGGTAGCCAGTTGCTTCTGAAATTCGGCGCGCGCGTCGACCAGTTTGATCTTCAGTTCCTTGTCCAGTTCGGCCTGCCGTTGCGCCTTTTTCTTGGCGGGCAGCTTGAGTTGTTCCACTTCGGCCAACGGCGCGAATAGCTTGTTGAGCGTCTTGAACGCGGTTTGTATCCGCTCCTGCATCTGCCCCCGCGATGAGGCGTCGTAATCGTAAATCGGCTCGACACGGGACAGTGCTTTGGTTCGTGCTTCCTCGGTCGCCTGCGGATCGGCCACGGAAATGTCGAAGGGCGCGCGGATGTTGCCGAGGACGAATTCGCCTAGGCGGTAGCGCGGCGTGCGGGCGATCAGATTGGGGGAAAGAATCACCGAGATGACCGCCGACAGCAGGATGATCAACAGCAGATGGCGGGCGCGAAAACGGGTGATGATCGACTTGGCCGCCGCCAGGCGCGGTTCGGCTTTCCCGGTTTTCGCGTCGTTGCGGTCTTTGCTCAAAATATCTTCCCTTTCCCCCGAATGTCCGCCGTTCGCCGAATCGTCGCCGACAACCGCCCCCCCGGGCCTCGGCTCTCCGGTTAACAGACGGTAACAACTGAATATATTAATTTAATAGGTAGCAGGCAAAAGACCGTAAAACAAGGGGTTGGTCAATTGACAGTAACCATGCGCAAATGGTAGTGCTAATTCGATCCGAAAACACAAAGTGGGATACCCATGCATACGATTGCGATTGCCAACCAAAAAGGCGGCGTCGGTAAGACCACGGTTGCGGTCAACCTGGGCGCCGGATTAGCGCGACTGGGACGCAAAGTGCTCGTGATCGACCTGGACGCGCAATGCAACGCCACGCAAATCCTGCATCGTTCCTTGGAAGAAGACGAACGCGGCGTCTGCGAGGTCCTGCTCGACGAAGGCGACCTGCAGTCGATCGTGGTTCCCGCCAAGCAGGACAATCTGTTTGTCGCTCCGGCCGGCGAATCGTTGGCCAACGCCGATCTCAACCTCGCCGCGACGATGGGCCGCGAGATGTTCCTGCGCAACATGATCCGCGGCGTAAAAAAGCACAAATACGATTATGTGCTCATCGACACCGGTCCGTACCTCGGCCTGCTGACGGTCAACGCGTTGGTCGCCGCCGATTCCGTGCTCGTGCCCGTCTCTTGCGAATACCTGCCGTTGGTCGGTCTGAAGTTCCTGTTGCAGACCGTCGAGAAAATTCAAGAGAAATTGCATGATGACTTGAAAATTCTCGGCTATATTATCACTATGTACGACCGACGCGAGTCGATCACCTTCAAGGTGGAAAACACGTTGATGGAGAAGTTCGGCTCGGCCGTGTTCAACACGCGCATTCGCGTCAACACCAAGCACAAGGGGGCGCCCAGTCGCTCCCAGACGATATTCGATTACGAAGGCAGTGCCCAAGGCAAAGGCACGCAGGATTTCGATGAGCTGACGGCTGAAGTCATCGCCCGCATCGAAGGAGGAAACTGATGGCCAAACAGAAAAATGGATTCGACACCATTTTTGAATCGACCGCCGGTAAAAAAATCAAAAAGAGCGTCCCGGTGAAAAAGGCGGAGAAAAAACCGGCCCCGTCGCCCGCGCCCAAGACGGTCGAGGCCCCCGTGGCCAACGGCGGCATCGAATGCGCTCCGGCCGACATTCTCAAAACCGCGTGGAAAACCCACGAGAACGAAATCCTTTATCGCAAAAGCAAGGAAGACCGCGTGCTGATTTTCTCGACCAGCGTGTTGGTCGCCCTGGTGCTGGGCGCGGCGGTCGTGCTGGGCCAGGCGCTCGAATGGCACTGGATCAGCCGTTTCATCTTCCGCCTCTTCTTTTGCGGCGCGGCTTTCGGCGCGGCCCTGGCGGGCAACGCTTTGGTGGAGTTGAATCGTCGGCGTATGCAGGACCTGCTGGCGATGACGATAAAAATTCAGGAATCGCTCGGCTTGTACGAGGAAGGACGCATCCCCGGTGCGGACGGCGCTTACTTCCCGAACACCTACAAATTCGTCGGCAGCATGAATGACGACGAAACCAATTACGCGCAAATGATCCTCAAGGTCGCCGGCGCCGCGGCGATCTTCGTCATTTTGTTGCTGGCGTAATTTAATAAGGATTCGATTCGGTCGATGGCCAAGATTCTTATCGCCCAATACCACTCCGAGGTGCGGGGGTTGATGACGCTCCTGCTCCGCCAGCAAGGGTATGAGGTCACCGCCACGACCGATCTGGACGAAATCAAACACCGAGCGCGCCGGCGGGAAATCGACCTGCTGATTCTGGACATCATGACCCCCGGCGTGGACATCGACATCCCCACCGCCGCTTTTCGCCAGACGACCGGCGAGCGCGCCCACTCGTTTCCCATCCTGCTGACCGACGTCAACGGCCTGCTGGAAACGCTGGATCCCGGCAGCCTGCGCGGGGCCGACGGTCTGTTCGCGCCGCGCACCGGCCGCAGCGAAAGCTTCCTCAAGGAAGTGACCAGGCTGCTTTCGCCCCCGGGACAACGCCCGCACGTGCATTCCTGGCGACTGGACAAGCAGGAACTGCCGTCTTTCCTCTTCGCCTGTTTCCTGTTCGGCATTTCCGGCTACCTGACCCTGCGCGATCAGCGCGTGCACAAAAGCCTGCATTTCGTCGACGGCTGGATCCGCTCCGCTTCGTCGAGCCTCGAAAACGACTGGCTGGGCAAGATGCTGCTCGCCCGGCACATGGTTACGCCCGAGGCGCTCAACGAGGTCGAACGCGCCCTGTCCAGTTCGCAACGCAAGATCGGCGAGGAATTCATCGCCCGCGGCTACCTGACCGAACACAAGCTGCAAGAAGCGCTCAACCAGCAATACGCCTCGATCGTCATGTCGGTTTTCGAATGGGGTCAGACCGAAATCACGCTCGACGAGGGCAGCCCCAATCCGGCGCCGCACCTGGTCATTCATCCGTTCCGGCTGGTGCTCAGCGGCTTGAACGTCGGCTTCACCGGCGAGGAAATCGACCAACTGCTGCCCGATCTTTCCTTCTTCCTCTCGCCGACGGTCTGGACCGCCTTTCGCTTCACCGACGTGAAGCTGAGCCCCGAGGAAAAACAACTGCTGCTGCTTATCGACGGGCAACGCGACATCGAAATGCTCATCGCCGAATCGCCCTTCACGCCCGAGGCGACGAAAATATTCCTGCTGACCCTATTCATCATGCGCGCGGTCATTTCCTCGCCGCAGCCCGAGAGCATTCCCATCACCTTCAGCCGGCAGATCGAAAGCGACAACATGGCGCTGATCGAGGACGAATTTTTCTCCGCCGAAGACGAGGTGATGACCTTCGACGATCTTAATCATTTCGCCTCCGATGAAATCGATCCGACGAAAAAGCTGACCTGGCGCGAACGCTTCGAGTTACTCGAACACCTGGCCGCCGCGCGCTATCTGGTCGCGGTCATCGCCATCCTGCTGGGCTTCGGCATCATCTTTGCCGTGCTGCTCAGCCGCGATATGACCCTCGAATACGGCCGCCGGCAGCACGAAATGGAAACCACGCGCACCGAGATGGTCTTCATCCGCAAACCGCATTTCGAAAAGGCCGAAAAACTGCTGACCGAAGCGCTGATCATTTTGCAGGCGGAGCGTTGGCGCGGGCTGGACGAAGTGCGCTCGCTGATCGGCGCGTCGCTGGACATCGACCCGGAATACAACGAGGCGATCAACTTCCGCACCTCGCTGGAATTGACGATCAACGCCAACGAACTGCTGCGCCAGCAAAACTACCAAACGGCTTATCACATCCTCGGTCAAGCCGTGACGCTCTTCCCGGAAAACCTGCTTGCCGACGAGTTGAGATCGGAAGAGCGTCGTGTAGGGAAAGAGTGTAGATCTCGGTGG
>CALBTQ010000041.1 GCA_937967875.1 uncultured Pseudomonadota bacterium | reverse complement strand
GACCACCGAGATCTACACTCTTTCCCTACACGACGCTCTTCCGATCTTACACACCGATAATAAATCATGCGATTTTGGCGATATCAATAACGACGGGTTGTTGGATCTGCTTTTCGCTGCGAATGCCTATTATTGGGATCGCACGTCATTTCCGTCGACCGGTGTTTGGGAAATGGACGATTATGAGCCGCAAGGCTTCAATCAATCCGGGTTATTCAGCGAAACCTATGCGGCCAATTTGGATAACGACGACTATACGGACCTGATGTTTGTCGGTTCAAATGACGTTACCATCAGTGCCGGCTTGTACATTACCTGCCCCGTCAGCGATGACGATATATCCGATGATGACACATCTCATGATGACGCGGTCGACGATGACGACGATGGGTGCGGCTGCTAGTTCAGCGGATACCTGGCCGCGTAGGCGTCGAAGCCTTCGGCGACGCGGTAGATGAACCCATAGCCGTTGTCGGCCAGAATGTTCGCCGCCTTTACCGTCATCTGCGGATCGTTGGACAGAATGTAGATGTTCGCATCCTTGCGCACTTTCTCCAGATTGGTCGCCAGAATATTCAGCGGCAGGTGCACCGCGCCCTCGATGAACTTCAGATCGTCCTGCATCGTCGACGCCTTGCGCACATCGAGAATCACCGTGTCGGGATTGCCGCGCGCGGCGTGAAATTCCTCCAGCGTGCAATCGCGAATTTGCGACGATTTGGCGCAGGCCGTCAGCGTCAGCAGCAGCGACAAACAGATGAGCGACACCGTGAGTTTCTTCATCGCTTTCCTCGTCAGGGCAGATCGACCGGCGCGAGCGTCATCACGCCGGCGACGTTGTCTTGGATGTCTTCGCGGTTCAAGTATCCGGGAATCAGTTTGTTGGCGAGCCAAAGTTCGTGCAGGTCGTCGTAGTGTTCGGTCAGCGGTTGGCCCCAGTTGCCGCTGTCGAGCACGAACCACCCGTGGTGCGGCCGCGCCATGTCCACGACGTGCCGGAAAACCGGGCCGCAGTTCGTGTCGTAATCGTTCGCGCCGACCGAATAGACCGACGCCCACACCGTGTCGCTCCCGCCGCCGTGCGGACGCGGGCCGAGGTTCAGATCGCCCGCCAGCCGCGTAACGCCGCCCAGCGGATGACGCGCCGACATCGTTTGCAGCGCGCCCCATTTCCCAGATCGGAAGAGCTGAGTGGAGGGAAAGGAGGTAGATCTCGGTGGCTGCCGTATA
>CALBTQ010000040.1 GCA_937967875.1 uncultured Pseudomonadota bacterium | reverse complement strand
GATCGTATTCGGTGACTGGAGTTCAGACGTGTGCTCTTCCGATCTTAGCCGATGCCCATCACGGGGAAAATCTGCACCAGGCGATTGTCGACGATCGCCGTGCCCCATCGCGCCAGAATCTCGTATCCCTCCAGCGAAGCGTCCACCGCGGCGCCGCCGGTTTCCTGCTCCCAGAAGCCGCCGGCGAAGGCGAAGAAGAAATCGCGGGTCGACACGAAAGCCAGCTCGAAGTTCCAATCGTCGATCCGCTCGTTGAACGGATCGGTCCCGCCCGCCGCCAGTTTGCTGTTCAAACGGCCGAAATCATAGGCCCGCAGCGCCTTGCCCGCCGACAGGTACACGCCCACGTCGATGCCGATCTCCTCGATGTCGCCGAAGCGTTTCTCGAAGGGGCTGGGCTCGTCTTCCTGGCTTTCGGCCGCCAGGACCGGCATCGCCAGCAACAACAGCACGATAATCGCGATCGCCAGTCTGCGCATCTCCATCCTCCTGAATATGAATACCCCGATCCTAGCCAGCCGGGCGGGTCGGAATCAAGGCATCTGTTTAAAAAACACCGCCGAAGGTGAATTTTGTCTCCGGTGAAAAGGAAACGAATCGGCGCCCGTCGCCGGCTTCCGCCGACCTTGTTGAACGGCCTAATTCGATGAAATGAGACAAGATGTCAATAATCAACCATGCAACGAAAAGTGTATACGATTTTTCCGCCGTTCGCGCGGGCCGTTAAACGAAAAACGGCGGTGATATTCCGCCGTTTGGATACACCTATCTTGTTTGGTGGGGAGAGTGCCTGATTTGAAAGGAGCCGCTTAGCTCGCCTTCGATTCCCGGATCACCTGTTCAAAAAAGGGCCGGACCTCGGCAGGCAGCGTCGCCGTCCGACGATACGCGATCGGCTCGTTGACAATTTCCAGAGTGAAACTGCCGGCCTTGCCGCCGCGCATGCGGATGCGGTGCTTGCGCTTGGGGTCCTCGATCTCCTTTTTCAAGGCGATGCAGGTGCGGTAGTAGGCAAACAGCCTACGACCGAAGGGTGTGGAGAATTTGTCGAAGCAACGGTTGCGGCTGACCCGCTCGGTCGCTCCCAACTCCAACAACTTCCGCAGTTCGTTTGCCAATGGCTCTTTCATAGGTGCAGATGTTTTCAGTGCCATACCATTTCTCGCTACAACCCAACACAGCGCGCGGAAATATAACAGAAAAAAAAGGACCATTCAAGGCTTTTCTATCGCTAAGTGTTGTGACTGAAAAAGTTTTTCGTCGATCATTGCCCAAACGTCCGGATCACGGTATGGTGATTTTCCCGCACCAAACGGAGTCGAAAATTGTCAAAACGCGCGAAGGTCGGCGGTCTGTTTGTATTTTTATTCATCCTGATCGTGGTGTTGCTCGTGTTGCGTTTCGGGCGTCAGGTTCTCTCGCCGCAAACCCTGCAATCCGGTCCGGCGACCGTCGATGCGGTGCGCTCGGTGCACTCGTTGCGCGCCGAAGCGCCGGTGGGCGTCGACGCCTGGCCGCAGGTCGCGCCGCTCAATGATGTCATGGCGTTACCCAACGGTTTTTTGCTCGCCGGCGAGGGCGGTCTCGCCCTGGCCGATGCGCGCGCGGCAACCGTTTTCCACCAGGGCGCGGGGTTGCCCGTTTCGCATTTGCTGCGTTTGTTGAGCACGTCCGAGGCGGTGTACGCCCTGGCCGTCGAAGGGCTACTCAAGCTTGCGCAACCGCTCGAACCGCATAATTATCAACTGGAAGTAACTCTCATTCGTCCGGCCGGCGCGGTGCGCTTCGTCGACGGCGCGGTCATCGACGATCATCCGGTGCTCCTCGACGAGCAGGGACGGCTGCTGGCATTTGTTGAGAAAAAATTTCAATTACTCGCCGAGCTGCCTCCCGATCCGCGGGCCCGCCTCGGCGTGCTGCACAACATGCCCCTGATCGTCTCCGGCGCGAGCGTCTTTCTCGTGCGCGACGGCGGAACCACGCGCATTCATCAACTGCCCGCGCCCCATGAGACGGCGACCGCGCTGGTCTTCGCCGGCGATCGCGCCTTGATCGGTTCGATGAACGGCCTGCTGGCGGTGACCGAGTACGGCCTGACTTCTTTAGTGAACGATGTCGCCGTCAGCGCGGTGGAGCGTTTCGGCGACCGGACCGTCCTGGGCGGCGTGCACGGCGAACTGCTCGACGAATCCGGCGCGACGCTGGCCGCGTGCCCTTCGGCCGTCCGTCGTCTGCGCGTCGAGGGCGAGCGGCTGCTGATCGTCGCCGCCGACGGTTTGTATCAGTGGGACGGGGCGCACGAGCCCGCGCCGGCGTTGCCCAACGAATTGCTGCGTCCCTGGCCGGAGGGCTACCTCACCGCCCTGCTGCCGCTACCCGACGGCCGGGTGCTGGTCGGCACGCTCAACCGCGGCCTGGTCGCCTTCGACCCGGCGACCGGCGCGGTCGGCTCGGCGCGGCTGAGCGACTACGGCGTCAATCAAATTGCCGCCGCCGACGCCGGGTATTGGGTCGGCACGACCAACGGGCTGGCCCGCCTGGACGACGCGCTGGCCGAGCGTCGTTGGTTGAAGCTCGCCGACGGCCTGCCCGGGCGCAACATTGCGGCGGTGCTCGCCACCGCGAAGGGCCTGTTTCTGGCCGGCAATGCGGGTCTGGGGCGGCTGACTGCTTCCGGTATGCAGGCGATCGACGCCTTCCACGGCCTGGCGGGCAATCATCTGTATTGTCTGGCCGCCGACGAGCGCGGCAATCTCGCCGCCGGCGGTCTGGCCGGACTGAGCCTGCTGGGTGGGGCCGAAGGATTGAGCGTATTGAAAGTTTTTTCCGCCGCGCAGGGCCTGCCGCACAACTGGGTCAACGCCGTGATGCGTACGCAAAACGGTTGGTGGGTGGGAACCTACGGGGGCGGGGTGGGTGTCCTAACCGATGAAGGCGCCTGGCAGAGCGCGCCGGATACCGCCTCCTGGTCGGTAAATGTTAATTGTTGCACCACCCTTGGCTCGCTGGCGGTTTTTGGTACATTGGAAAACGCACTGGCATTCGGTCGCGATCCCCGGCGGATGATTTCCTTCGCCGCCGGTCTGCCCTCGCGCAACGTCACCGCACTGGCGGTCGCCGGCGGAACGTTGTGGGTCGGCACCGATCGCGGCCTGGCGCGCCTGGATGCATCCGTTCTGGACTCCGCTCTACATTAGGGGAGGTTATCGTGAAACGTTCCGCGATTCTGTGGTGGGGAATCGTGTTGTTGCTGATCGCCGTTCCGGCCTGGGCCGACACCGGCCGGCTGAGCGCGGGCGACACCGGAAGCGCCGACCGGATCGGCCTCGAGCGGATGGAAGTGCGCGTGCGCGTCGACCACGGCCAGGCGCAGGTGGCGATCATGCAGATTTTCGTCAGCCGTTCCGAGCGTCAGCTTGAAGGCCGCTACTCGATGATCATCCCCGAAACCGCCGACATCTCCGGCTTCGCCGTGTGGGACGGCCCGGTGCGCATTCCCGGCGTGATCATGGAACGCGCGCGCGCCAAACAGCTTTTCGAGCAGATCGAACGCGCCGCGCTCGATCCCGGCCTGCTGGAAAGCGACGATGAGCCCAGCGTCGTCAACGAGTTCACCGCGCGCATTTTTCCCATTCCGCCCTTCGGCGCCAAACGCCTGGAGATGACCTACGCCGTGCCCGCGCCGATCGAACGCGGCCGGCTGGATTTCACGCTGCCCCTCAAGCCCGACGAGGGCGCGGTGCAGACCGCGAAGCATTTTTCCTTCGATGTGTTTTTCGCCGCCGGCCTGCCGGTGACCGACCTCGCCTTTCACGGCGCGCACCTCGCGCCTTCGTCGATCGAGCGCAACGAGCAGGGCTTTACCGCGCACTACGAAGCGACGAACGTCACGATCGACGAAGACCTGTCCTTCACCGCCGAGCTGCAACTGCCCGACACGCAAATCGACGTGGTCGCCTTCCGCGACGTCGAGCACGTCGACTGGAACATCTCGCCCACCGGCGGACATTATCAGGATACGACCGGCTATTTCTTCGCCCGCATGCTATTCGCCCCGCGCGAATCGCCGACCGTCGGCCGGCGCAACGTGATCTTCGTGGTCGACGGCAGCCTCTCGATGCTCGGCGAAAAACTCGCGCGGACCGTCGAACTGCTCGGTGAATTGTCCGCCCACCTGCAAGGCGCCGATCGCGCGAGCGTGCTGCTGGCCAATTTGCAAACCGAGATCATGCCCGGCGGACCGCAACCGGCGACGGCCGCCCATCGCGCGGCGATGGAAAAATTCCTGCGCGAGCGACGGCTCGCCGGCGGCATCGACCTGGTCGGCGCGCTGGACGCGGCGGGCGAACTGCTCGCGCCCGAAGCGGCCAACATCGTCGTGCTGTTGTCCGACGGCTACCCCACGCACGGCGAGCTGCGCCCGCTGCGCATCGTCGAGGCGGTGAAACAATCGAAACTGCGCCGGGCCAACGCGCGCCTGTTCGCCGTGGGCGTGGGCGACGACGCCAACCGCACGCTGCTGACCGACCTCGCGCGCGAACTCGACGGCAACTACGCCTGGTGCGCCGACACCGCCGACACCGTCGCGCTGGCCGAAACCGTCGCCGCGCGCATGGCCGCCTCGGTGATGCGCGACGTGCAACTGCTCTTCGGCGAGCCCGCGCGCATCGTCGACGCCTATCCGACCCAACTGCCGCCGACCTTCGCCGGCAGCGAAGCGGTGGTCGTCGGCCGTTACGACAAGCCCGGGCCGATGTCCTTCACGCTGCGCTATCGCCCGGACGATCAAGCGGAGCAGACCAAGACCGTCACCGTCGATCTGCCGGAAAAAGCGACCGACCACGAGCTCATCCGTCGCCGCTGGGCCAAGGCGCGCGTCGACCATCTGCTCGAACGCATCCGCCGCGAGGGCGAAAAACAGGAGTGGATTGACGAGATCATCGCGCTCTCCAAGCGCTTCACCTTCGTCACGCCCTACACCAGTTTTCTCGCCGCGCCGCGCGCGTTGCTGCGCCCGCGCGTGATCCGCCCCGGCGACCCGCTGCTGCGCGTGTGCGTCGATCAACCCGTCGCCGCCGTCACCGCCGTGTTCCCCTGGGGCGACGTGCTGCCGCTGACCTTCCTGCGCGACGAGGACGTCTGGCAGGTGCGCTTCCTCGCCCCGCCGGGCTACCCCGACGGCGAATATGCGTGCCGGCTGATTCTGCGCGACCGCGACGGCCGGCAGTATGTCGAGCGCAAGAGCTTCGTGCTCGACGGCGTCGCCCCGACCGTCAAGCCCGCGATGCAAACCGTCTGGCGCGCGGGCGAACGCGTGCGCGTGGCCGTCACCGCCGACGGCGACACCCGCCGCCTGTTGGCACGGCTGCCGTTCTCCGCCTCGACCGCGTTGCGTTGGGACGCGCAGGCCAAGGCGAGCGTCGGCTTCCTCGATCTGCCCCCCGGCGCGCCGCCCGGACCGACGCGGCTGGAGGTCTACGCGGAGGACTTCGCCCACAACGTCAGCCGCACGCTGATCGACGTGGAGGTGCGCCATGAATAACCGCCGTCTGCTGTTTGCCGGATTGACGATCGGCGGCGCGCTCGTGCTGGCCGCCGTGTTGGGTTGGATTTTCGCGGGCGAACCGGTCGCCTGGAGCGCGCCGGGCTTGCCCGGCAGCGCCCAGCGCATCGCCGCTTTCCCCGAACTGGTGCGTCTCTCGCAGATCGATTACCGCCCCGCCGGCCGGGGGCTGCCCGCGTTGCCCTTCGCGATCAAACGCGGCGCTAATCCGGCAGTCGCGCCGGACGTCGAACAGCAAACGCGGCTGGGCGCGCCGACCTTCGTGCCGCGTCCGCCCGCCGACATCGTCGCCGCGTACGGCGGCAAGCCGACCTTGACCGCGCCGGAACGCGACGCGCTGGTCGAAGCGTACCTCGATCTGGGACGCGTGGACGACGCCGTGGCCGTGCGCGCCGCCGTGGTCGCCGCCGCCGACGATCTGGATGCGCGCGATGTGCTCATTGCGCTGCTGGACGAACAAAACCGCGTCGACGATTGCCTCGCGGCGATCGACGAGGCGTTCACCGTCTTGCTGGCGCAGGGCGCGCAGGAGACCGATGCGCGCCGCCGCGACAAACTCATCGAACGCGCGCGCGCCTTGCTGCTGCAGCGCGAACGCATCCGCCGACGCGGCCTGCGCCCCGAGGTCGCCGCCGAAACCGACCTGCGGTTGATCGACGCCTTCACGCAGCGCCCCGACCTGCTGCTCGATTACGCCGACCGCCTGCTGTCGGCCGAACGTTACGAGGATGTCATCGCCCAGGTGCAGCCGCGCATCGAACGGTACAAGGTCGATCGCGTCCGTCTGTGGGAGAAGGTCGAGCCGGCCTATGATCGACTCGGCCGCCTCGGCGAAGCCGCGAACGCGGTGGCCGCGGACTCGACGTTCAACGACGATTCGTCGCTTTGTGAAGCGTACGTGCGCCTGTTGCGCCAAGCCAAATTGTTCGACGCGCGCCGCGCCGAGGCCTTCGACCGCCTGGCCGCGCATCCCACGGCCGCCACGCTGCGCGATGCGGTGCGGCTCGATATCTACAGTTGGCGCAACGACCTGGCCCGCGAAACGCTGGAAAAATACCTGCCGAAGATCGGCGCGGACGCCGACGCCGGTACATTAATCGATTTAAGCAATCTGGCCGACGACGCCGGCCTGTATGACGCCGCAGCGTCCCTGGCGCTCAACGCCGCGTTGCTGCGGGACGATCCGGCGACCCGGCTCGAGGCCGCGCGCCGACTCGATCGCGCGCCCACCGTCGTCGCCTGGCCGCTGGATCGCGGCGCCGGGGCCGCTTTCGCGCCGCATTTCGTCGATCGCGGCCCGGGCGTGTTCGGCGGTCTGGTTTCGCTGGGAACCAACCGCCTGGGCGCGCGCGGCGCGATGCAAACCATGGACGATACCGCCGCCCGGGTGGAAAATCGCCGCCTCGCCCTGCGCCTGGCTTTGAGCGCGGGCGAAAAATCGAGCGACGCGCACCAAGCCTATCTGGCGGACGATTTCGTCAAAGGTTTGCTGGTGCGTTTGGCACAGGCCGATCGCATCGACCGGCTGGCGAGCGCGCAACTCGAACGCTTCGGCGCGGATCATCCGGACGCCTGCTGGATTCTGCAGTGGCACGCCGACGCCGCCGCCGTGCGCAAGAACGACGAGGCGCGCATCGCCGCGCTGCAAAAGGCGCTCAGCGAAGGCCTGCGCCTCGGCCAGGTGGCCGCGGCCGACCGCGCCGAACGAAACCTCGAAGATCTGCTGATGCGCAAGAAGCGCTACGCCGACGTGCTGGCGCTCAAGTGGCAGCGTGTGCAGGCGCGGCCCGACGACGAACAGGCGGTCCAAGCTCTGCTGAACTTCGCCGAGCGCTACCGCTTGTTCGCCGACGTCGAACGCGCCTACCGCCTGGCCATCGAGCGCTTCGACCAGATCGGAAGAGCGTCGTGTAGGGAAAGAGTGTAGATCTCGGTGG
>CALBTQ010000039.1 GCA_937967875.1 uncultured Pseudomonadota bacterium | reverse complement strand
TCATACGATATCGTATTCGTGGACTGTAGTTCAGACGTGTGCTCTTCCGATCTCGAAAAAGCCCCCGCAATCGACCCGGGTAAAAAAGACGTCGATGCCCTTGTTCTTTCAGGACGCGGGCGCTACGGAAAATTCGCTCGTCCAGTTCGTCGAGAAGGTCATGGACGACAGCGGTCTGGTGTTCAAACAAAAAAAGACGCTGGCCAAAGCCATCGCCGTCAAACTTGGCGACAACGGCGGTAAAACGCTGTCGGCGCAGCAAGTGCTGGCAATGCTGGCCAACGAATCCGAAGACGCCAAACGCCCCGTGACCGCCGACGGACTGCCCATGCCCGAATTTTCGGCCAATGCGCGCGTGGTGCTCAACAAGCGCTACTTGATCAAAGACGCGGCCGGTGAGCCGATCGAGCAGCCCTGGGAAATGCTCAAGCGCGTGGCCGCCACCATCGCCGCGATCGATCGTCAATACGATCCGCAGGCGGATGTCGACGCCCTCACCCGGCAGTTTTACGAGGCGATGGCCCGCCTCGAATTTCTGCCCAACTCACCGACGTTGATGAACGCCGGGCGCGATCTGGGCCAGCTTTCGGCCTGCTTCGTACTGCCGGTCGACGACTCGATGGAGTCGATCTTCGAGGCGATCAAGCACACGGCGCTGATCCACAAATCCGGCGGCGGCACGGGCTTCTCGTTCTCGCGCCTGCGCCCGAAGAACGACCCGGTGAAAACGACCAAAGGCGTGTCCAGCGGGCCGATTTCCTTCATGACCGTCTTCGACGCGGCGACCGACACGATCAAACAGGGCGGTACGCGACGCGGCGCGAACATGGGCATTTTGCGGGTCGACCACCCGGACATCCTGGATTTCATCACCGCGAAAAAGGACCTGGACAAGCTCAACAATTTCAACCTGAGCGTCGCGCTGACCGACGCGTTCATGGAAGCGCTGAAAACCGGCAAGGAATACACGCTGATCAATCCGCACTCGGGCAAGGAACAGGGGCGGCTGAGCGCGCGCAAGGTGTTCGACCTGATCGTGCAGATGGCCTGGCTCAACGGCGAACCGGGCCTGGTGTTTCTCGACCGGCTCAACGACGGTAATCCCACGCCGGCTGTCGGCGCGATCGAGGCGACCAACCCCTGCGGCGAACAGCCGTTGTTGCCTTACGAATCGTGCAACCTGGGCAGCATCAACCTGGCGCGGATGGTCAAAGGGCGCGACGTCGATTGGGACAAGCTGCGCCAAACGATCCAACTGGCCGTGCATTTCCTGGACAACGTCATCGACGCCAACCGATATCCGCTGCCGCAAATCGGCGAGATGACCCGCGCCAATCGCAAAATCGGCCTGGGGATCATGGGCTTCGCCGAAATGCTCATTCAACTGGACATCGCCTACGATACGCAGCGCGGCGTCGACAAGGGCCGGCAGGTCATGGCGTTTCTCCAGAAGGAAGGACGGAAGGCCAGTTGCGCCCTCGCCGACCGACGCGGTCCGTTCCCCAACATCGACCGCAGCGTTTACGCCAAAGAGTCCTAAGGCAATCGACCGCGCAACGCCACGGTGACCACGATCGCGCCGACCGGCACGCTCTCGTTGCTGGCCGGCACCAGCAGCGGCGTCGAACCGCTGTTCGCGCTCTCGTTCGTGCGCAACGTCCTGGACGGCGCAGCGCTGGTCGAAATGAATCCGCTTTTCGAAAAGGCGATGCAGGCAAGCAACATCGAAGATGAAAAACTGCTGCGTTTGATCGCCGAATCCGGCAGCGTACGCAACATCGCGCAAGTGCCCGAAACGATCCGCAAGGTCTTTTGCACCGCGCACGACATCGACCCGATTTCGCACGTGCGCATGCAGGCGGCGTTTCAAAAGTTCACCGACAACGCCGTTTCGAAAACGGTCAACTTCCCGCAGCATGCCAAGCCCAAGCACATCGCCGAGGCGTTTCTGCAGGCGTACGAGCTCGGATGCAAGGGCATCACCATTTTCCGCTACGGCTCGCGCGATCCGGTGCTGTCGCTGACCGAAACCAAAACGCAAAAACGCGCCGCCAAAGACAAGCTGGTCGCCCAGCCGATCATCTATGACAAGATTCATCCGCGGCAGCGCAGCCGCAAGCTCGACGGCTCGACCGACCTGGCGACCATCGGATGCGGCAAGCTGTACGTGACGATCAACTACGACAACATCGGCATCTGCGAAGTGATGACTTCGACCGGCCGCACCGGCGGTTGTCCCAGCCAAAGCGAGGCCATCAGCCGCCTGGTCAGCCTCGCCCTGCGTTCGGGCATCGCGGTCGAGGAAATCACCCATCAGCTCGAGGGCATCCGTTGCCACAGCGCCTTGCGCCGTAACGAACTGATCACCAACGGCGACCGGGCCGTTTCCTGCCCGGCGGCCATCGGCCAGGCGCTGCTGACCTGCTCGGCAATGCTCAGCAAGGAGCGCAAGAAGTCGGCCGACAAAGGACCGGATCTCTCTGCGCCGGTCAATCTGATGCATACGCAAGACGAACTGTACTGGCTGGAACAGGGATTGTGCCCCGATTGCCAGACCGCCATCGAGTATGAGGGCGGCTGCGTCATCTGCCGTTCCTGTGGTTTTTCCAAGTGCGGTTGAGCTGAATTTTTCTTTTTCCAACAGTTAATCTGACACAATATACAACTTCTAATATTTCTATTTACAACATTATTTATTATATCTTATCGTTAAAAATTCTTCATCCAGCCATCCCAAATCGGGAAATCGTCGTTATGTTGGAAATGTACGGATTTATTGAAAAATACTGCGTGAAAACACTGAAGTTTTTCGGCTGACCCGTCGATGTTCATAAAGTCGGATAGATGAACATGACTATGTTCCCATCCCCCGGAGAAATCGTTGGATAAGTTACGGGTACTTTACATCAACCATACCGGCAACGTCAGCGGGGCTGAGATCCTGATCATTCGCGTAACTGATGAACTCGACCCGCAGTATTTCGAAAAAATCGGTATGTGCCCCTTTGACGGCAAGCTCCACGAGCGCTTCGCCGAGGCGATGGACCACGTCGAATCTCTGCCCATGCAATCCACAACTACCGGATTTTATTCAAGATTCAAACAATATGCTTCGTCAATGGCTGCGGTGTACCGGGTGATGGTCAAACACCGCGTTCACTTGGTGCACGCCAATAGTTTCCGCGCCGCGTTGATCGCCGCGCCGGTCGGTCTTTTCTTAGGAAAACCGGTCATTTGGCATATGTATGATATTCTACAACCCAAGCTGAAAAACGTGTTTGTCGTTCGCCTTTACTCACGAATGGTGAAAAAAATCGTCGCGGTCAGCAACGCCACGCGCGACGCCCTGTTGCGCGTCGGGGCGCCAAAATCGAAAATCAAGCGGATTTACAACTGCCTGGATCGCGAGAAAATTTTTGAAAACGCGCAAAGCGACCAGGAACTGCTCGTCAATCCCGCCGGCGACGGTCCCAAAATAGTCATGAGCGGCCAAATCACTCCCTGGAAGGGGCAGGACGTTCTGCTCAACGCCATTCCGACAATCCTCTCGACACATCCGAAAGCGCATTTTTACTTCATCGGCGAAAGCCATCTACCGGCTGACAAGGAATTTCAGGCGCAATTGAAGGAACAGGCACAAGCCGTTGGAATCGAAGATAAAATCACCTGGATGGGCTTCCGTCGGGACGGGCTGGCGCTGTTGAAACAAGCGGACATCATCGTTCATTGCAGCGTCTACCCGGATCCGTTGCCGACCGTGGTGATGGAAGGCATGGCCCTGGAGCGGCTGGTCATCGCCAGCGATATCGGCGGAGTGCCGGAAATGGTGATTGACGGCGTGACCGGCCATCTATATTCTCCGGGCAACTCGGCGGCTTTGGCCAAAAAAATCGAGGAAGTTCTGGCCGATCCGACAGAAGCCGCCCAAATGGCCAAACAAGCCGGCGAACGCGTCGCCGAAATATTCACGATGGACAAGAACATCAAGGAAATTCTTGACTTATACAAAGAAGCCTTGGGAACAAATAGAAAGCACCAACTCGCCGCTCCCCAGCATGAGGGGAATGGGAGGATGATATGAAACGAGCCTGGCCGTGGCTGATTCGTTCAGCCCGCACGATTATGGACATAATGCCCGCGGAAAAGCGCAAAGCCGTTTCCAGCATCTTGTTATTGGAGACCCTGGGCGTGAAAGACGCGGTGGCCGCCACGCCGGCGATCGACGCGCTGCTCTCGACCTTCCCCGGCGCGAAGATCATCCTCGCCGCCACCCCGGCGTCATGTCAGATGCTGCGGCACGACAATCGCGTCGCCGAAACGATTCCCGTGGCCGCGCCGTGGGTGTTTTCCACCGCCAACCGCAAAGCCTTCGCCGGCAGCGTGGCCAAGCTGTGCGCCAAGACCTATGACATCGCCATCGATCTGGACAACAATCCGGGCAACCGTTTGATGCTCGGCCTCGTTTCCTCGCCGGTGCGCGTGGGCCATATAGGACAGAACGACTTTACCCTCACCCACAAGGTCGCGTTGCCGCCGACGGAAATGTCGATCGCCGATCGCAAATTGGAACTAGCCATTAAATCCGGCGCTAAGATGGTGCACAGCCTGCCGTCGTTGCGCCTGACCTACAGCGATCAGCGTTACATTCAGGACCTGCTCAACGGTCTGAATCTTTCCCACAAATTCCTGGTTGCGATCAGCGCCGACGCCGCGGACGTCAAATGCCGCTGGCCCGACAATTACTTCTCGGAACTGGGCGACCGTATCCGGGAAATCCGGCCCGATGCCGAAGTGCTGTTCTTCGGCGCACCCGGCGACAGCGCCAAGTTGGATCAGCTTACCAAGCAAATGACCAACCGCCCCTCGACGCTGTTGCTTTCCCTGCCGCGCTTGGCCGCGTTCCTGGAACGTTGCGATCTGTATTTCGGTCTGCATTCGGGTCCGTCGTACATTGCCGGCGCGATCGGCGTGCGTTCGATTCTGCTGTACCCGCGCCACGAGTTTTTCACCGCGCCGGTCGGGCCGAACATTCGCGTGCTCGCGCCGCACAACGATCTGGCCGAGGTCAAACCGGCTTTCGCCGCCGAGGCGATCGTGCGCGCCATCGACGAACTGCCGGCCAAAGCGCCCGAAACGCGCGGCGAACCGCTGATCGCCAAAACGCAGAATCTGTATTTCCACGCGGTGCAGGAAGTCACCGAACCGAACCGCTAAGCATATTGGACTAGGAGTGTTTCATATCATGCGCATTACGTTTCTCACCCCGCCCGTTCTCGTCGGCGATCGGGCCACTGAACGAGTTGCCGGCTGCACCTATACGCTTTACCCGGTGCCCAACATTTACGAACTGACCATCGCCGCGCTGATCGAGCGCGAAGACTTCGACGTGCGCTACAAGGAATGCGTGCTCGAGGAAATCAACCGCGCCCAGTTCGAGCAGTGGCTCGCCCACGACGACTCGGACGTGTACGCGCTCTACACGGTGAACCTGGGTCTGGAAAACGACCTGGTCGCGCACAAGATCATTCGCCGTCATCGCGGCGAACAGGTGGCCATCGTGTTCGAAGGACCGGCGCCGACGCAATTTGCCGAGCGCTTCCTGCTGGACGAACGCACCTTCGTCGTGCGCGGCGAGCCCGATTACACCATGCGCGATCTGATGCACTGCCTCGACGAAAACAAGCCGCTGGACGACGTGCTGGGGCTGAGCTACCGCACCGCCGACGGCCTGCGCCACAACGGCATGCGTCCGCTGATCAAGGACCTGGACGAACTGCCCTTCCCCGCGCGGCATCTGATTCCGGAAAAAATCCGCTACAACTTCTCCAATCCGAAGCTGGGCGTTTCGCCGTACACGGCGGTGGCCACCAGCCGCAACTGTCCGAACCAATGCATCTACTGCGTGCCATCGAGCATCACCTTCGCCCGCGAACTGGAGTTCAAGAAAAACTTCCAGCGCAAGCCGCCGATTTCCATGCGCTCGATCGACCATGTGCGGCAGGAACTGGAGATGCTCAAAGCCGAAGGCTACAAATCCTTTTCGTTCCAGGACGACAACTGGATCTGGAACGACAAGCGCACGCTGGAAATGTCGGAAATGATCGGCAAGCTGGGCATGGCCTGGGGCTGCCAGAGCCGCGCGGACCGCGTGACCGAAGAGCGCGTCAAAGCGATGGCCGAGGCGGGCTGCAAATACATCGACATCGGCGTGGAGAGCTTCAACCAGGAGATTCTCGATTACGTGAAAAAGGACCTGAAGGTCGAGGATCAGATCCGTTCGATCACGTTGATGAAGAAGTACGGCATGCATACCAAGATCAACGTCCTGCTGGGCACCAGCCCGCTGGAGACCGTCGAAACCATTCGCGCCAACGAAAAGGTCATCAAGGACCTGGACGTCGACCAGGTCATGTTCTCGATCACCAGCCCCTTCCCGGGGACGGAGTTCTACGATCTGGCGAAAGAAAACGGCTGGTTCGTCAATGGCGATTACGAGCCGGTCGATGTGCAAAAAGAAGCGATTACCAGCTTCCCCAACCTTTCCAAGGCTATGCTGGAATCCGAAGTACGTCGCGCCAATCGCCGCTTTTTTCTGAGCCCGCGATTCATTCGCAAAAATCTCCATCGGTTCAAAAGCTTCCGCGACCTCAAGGCCGCCAGCAAAGCTTTGTACCGCAAGTTGTGGGCTTAGACGACAACCTAAGGGATTAGGAAAATGAGAATTCTATTTGTTACCCCGCGGCTGCCGTACCCGCCTTTCAAGGGCGATCAGCTGCGTACCTATCATTTCATTCGTGAGTTGGCGAAGGATCACACCATCGATCTGCTCTCCTTTACCGACAACAAAAACGACGAGGCTTCGCTCGAAGAACTGAACAAGCATTGCCGCAACATCAACTTGATTCACCTGCCCAAGTGGTGGTCGCTGCTGAAAATGTTGATCGGCCTGTTCAGCCTGGTGCCCTTCCAGATCCTGTATTACAGCTCGATGCGCATGCACCTGGCGTTGAAGAAAATGTTGTGCGACACCGATTACGACGTGGTGCACATCTCCCTGGTGCGCATGATGGAATACGCTCAAGAATGCGGCGATACGCCGGTCATCGTTGATCACATCGACGCATTGAGCCTGAACATGAAGCGTCGCATGAGCCAGACGCACAATCCTTTGATCAAACTGGCGATCTGGTGGGAAAGCGTGAAAATGTCCCGCTACGAGCGCAAATGCGAACTGGCGCAAACCCACAGCGTGATCACCAGCAAAGTCGACGCCGCCGCCCTGGGCTATCACTGGATGGATGTGGTCAGCAACGGCGTCAACACCGACCAGTTCGTCCCCCAGGACACGGCCAAGAAATTCGACACCATCTTTACCGGCAACATGTCCTATTTCCCAAACGTCGACGCCATTCACTTCTATCACGATGAAGTGCTGCCGCACCTGTTGGAACAGGACCAAAACCATCAGTTCTACATCGTCGGCATCAATCCGACCAAAGACGTCAAAGCGCTCAAAGACGACAAAAACGTGTTCGTCACCGGATTCGTCGACGATCTGACCGGCTACCTCAACAACGCGCGCCTGTTCGTCGCGCCGTTGCAGGCCGGCACCGGCATCCAAAATAAAATCCTGGAAGCGATGAGCTGCGGCCTGCCGGTCGTCAGCACCAGCTACGGCAACGCGGGCATCGGCGCCGCCGACGGCAAAGAAATCATCATCGCCAATGACGGGAAAAAATTCGCCGCCGCCGTTCGCGACCTGTTGGCGAATCCGGACAAAGGCAAGGCCATCGGTCTCAAGGCGCGCGAATTGGTGAAAAAGCGTTTCGGTTGGGCGTCCAAGGCTGAAAAGCTGGCGGACGTCTACCGCGAAGCCATCCACCTGAATCGCATTAAAATGATCGAGGAACGCGCCGGCCGCGTGCCGATCGAAGCGTTGCGCTACAAGGAATGCAACTACCTGACCAACAACGTTTACTATCGTCGGCGGGAAAGCCTGCGCGAGCGCATCTTCGACCTCGTCGTGGCCGGGATGATACTGCTGCTGTCCTCGCCGTTATGGGTCGGCGCATCGCTGGCGATTCTACTGACCAGCGGTCGGCCGATACTCTTCCGGCAACAGCGCGTCGGCCAGGGCGGCCGGTCGTTCAACCTCTACAAGCTGCGCACCATGGTCAAGGACGCGGAGAAACACGGCGCCGTGTTCGCCGTGGAGAACGACGCGCGGGTGACCCGGTTGGGCAAACTCCTCCGCAAAACCCGCATCGACGAACTGCCGCAGTTGTTCAACATCCTGCGCGGCGACATGAAGGTGATCGGCCCGCGTCCGGAGCGCCCCGAGTTCGTCCGCAACTTCAACCATGACCTGCCGATGTACGTCTGCCGGCATTACGTCAAGCCGGGCTTGACCGGATGGGCGCAGGTGATGTTCCAGTATGCGGCGGGCATCGATGACACTTACAAAAAACTGCAATATGATTTATACTATATCAAGAATAAGACCGTCCTGCTCGATTTGTTCATTCTGCTGCGGACGGTCGGGGTCGTCTTGACGGGCAAGGGAGCACGCTAACGGCTGGAGGTTGTCGCGATGAGTAAGATAACCAATCCGATCAACAAGCGCGTTTACCCGCGTCTGCCCACCATGCTTAAGGTGGAGTATTCCCGGGGCGGCGACGTCTTTGCCGATTACTCCACGAACATCAGCAAAGGCGGGCTGTTTCTGCATTCCAAACAGGCGTTGAACCTGGGCAATCGCATTCATTTGCGTTTGACCCTGCCCGGTGAACAACGTCCGATTCAGGCGATCGGCCTGGTCATGTGGACCGACAAAGGCGGCTCGGGCAGCCCCAACCTGCCGGGCGTCGGCGTGCGTTTCGCGCACATTACGCAGGAACACCGCGACCGGCTGGAGTACTTTCTTGCCCAGTTCGGCAACTGACAATCAGGATAAAATCAGACCGAGCACGACGGGGTAGAAGCGCACGCCCAGGCCGAACAGTCCTTTGACGATCGCCCCGGCGCCGAACAACAACGCCATCAACAACAGACTTTTCATCAACAGACGGAAAAACCGCAGTTCGTCGAGCGAACCCATCACCGAATCGACGACCTCGTCGAATTCGGGAGCGTTGTTTTTGTCTTCTGCGACCAAATTGGTTTCCGGAGTCTCCGCCATCGCGCACCCTCGCTGTTGATACAATTGGTATCGGCATCTTGCCCGGCCGACTTGA
>CALBTQ010000038.1 GCA_937967875.1 uncultured Pseudomonadota bacterium | reverse complement strand
ATCGTATTCGGTGACTGGAGTTCAGACGTGTGCTCTTCCGATCTCGCCCGTGTGCCGCACTTTTGGCGATCCCCAAAGGTGTGCTCGTCGTCACCGGATCCCACGTCGGGTCACAGGATAACAAAGTAACTTAAGACAACCTTCTCCACCCACTCGAACACTCATACCATTGGCGTGGGACACTTTTTCGCATGTGTCCCACCTTTTTATTTTTCAACCCATTGATATCATTGATTAATAATGAAGAATTGGCGTGGGACAAAGTGTTCCAAAGTGTCCCATTTGTCCCATTAACCACCCCTAAAACAGCTTCTCCAAAATGGCGAAGGCTAGGTCCTCTTTGGGCATTTTGGGCAGCGGGACGATCCGGCCGTCGGCGAAGAGGATGCGCACCTCGTTGTGGTCGCTGTCGAAGCCGATGCCCTTTTGCGCCACGTCGTTGGCCACGATCGCATCGAGCTTTTTGCGTTCCATCTTGGCCCGCGCCTTGGTTTCGGCCTCGCCGGTTTCGGCCGCAAAACCGACCACGAACTGGTGCTTCTTACGCGCGGCCACCGCGGCGATGATGTCCGGGTTGCGCTCCAGCGGCACCGCGTCGGGGCACTGGTCCTTGGGCAGCTTGGCCTCGGTGGAGGTCGCCGGGCGGAAGTCGGCCACGGCGGCGGTCATGATCAGCGCGTCGGTCGCGTCGAAGTGCTCGTCGACGGCCTGGGCCATTTCACGCGCGGTTTCGACCCAGACGATCTCGATGTCCAGCGGATCGGGCAGCACGGTCGGCCCGCTGACCAGCGTCACGCTCGCGCCCAGGTTGCGCGCCGCCTTGGCCAGCGCGTAGCCCATCTTGCCGCTGGAGCGATTGGAGATATACCGCACCGGGTCCAGCGGTTCGCGCGTCGGCCCGGCGGTGATGAGGATCTTCTTGCCCGCCAGCGGTTTGTGGCTGACCAGCGCGGCGGCGGCTTCGAGGATCCGCGCCGGTTCGCTCATGCGTCCCCACCCCTCGTCCTTGCAGGCGACCTCGCCCTTCTCCGGCCCGATGAATTGCACGCCGCGTTCGGCCAGCCGGGCGCAGTTGTCCCGCACCGCCGCGTGCGCCCACATGCGCGGATTCATCGCCGGAGCGAGCAACACCGGCGCGTTGGCGGCCAGCAGCGTGGTGGTCAGCAGATCGTCCGCGATGCCGTTGGCGTACTTGCCGATCACGTTGGCCGTCGCCGGCGCAACAATCACAAGCTGCGCGCGATCCGACAAACTGGTGTGCTGAATGTCCGAGGTCGACAACAGGGTAAAGGTCTCGCTGTACACCGGCCGCGCGGTGAGCGTCTGGAAGGTCAGCGGCGTGATGAACTCGGTGGCGTTTTTGGTCATGATCACATCGACCGTCGCGCCCGCCTTGATCAGCAGCCGCACCAGTTCGGCCGTTTTGTAGGCGGCGATGCCGCCGGTCACGCCCACAAGCACCTGTTTGTCGCGCAGCATAGCGTCCTCCTAAAAGAACGGATTGGTGGTCTTTTCGCGCCCGACGGTCGTCGCCGGACCGTGCCCGGTGAGCACCACCGTTTCGTCGGGCAGGGTGAAGATCTTCTCCCGAATGTTCGTCAGCAGCGCCTGCAGGTTGCCGCCGGGGAAATCGGTGCGGCCGATCGAGCCGAAAAACAGGGAGTCGCCGGCGAACACGTACCCGTCGATCACCAGGCCCACGCCGCAAGGGCTGTGGCCGGGCAGTTCGATCACCCGGAACGACAACGCGCCCAATTCGACGGTATCGCCCTCGCGCACGGTGCGGTCGGCCGGCGGGCTCGACGGCACGCTCAGCCCGAACATGCGCGCCTGCATTTCCTCGGTGCCCAGCGTCGCGGCCTCGTCGGGATGGGTGACGATCGGCGCGCCGGTTTTCGCCTTGAGCTCGCCGTTGCCGCCCACGTGATCCCAATGGGTGTGGGTGTTGAAGATCAGTTCGCAGGTCAGCCCGTGCTCTTCCAGCGCACGCACGATTTGCGGCACCTGGCCGCCCGGATCGACGACCATCGCCTTTTTCGTCGTTTCATCGCCGACGATATAGGTGTTCACCTGGATCGGGCCGGTGGCCAATTGCAGTAGAATCATCGGGTTCCTTTCCGGTTGCCATGGGGAAAATATCCTAAGCTCCCCCACGCGCCCGGTCAAGTTGCCGCGACGATTTCGGCGGTCAATCGAACATCGCCACGCGGAACGGTTCGCCGCCGACGTGCACCTGGTCGATATCCGCTCCGGCCGGAATGCGGGCCACGTTGCCGCCCGCGCCGATCGCATAGGCGTGGTCGCTCGCATCGATCGCCAGGTCGATGATCTTGGCGCCGGCGAAGGCCAGCAACTGCGCGTCGCCGCCGGCGGGCATCTCATACAGTCCGCCCTGCTCGTCGGCAAACAGGATATCGCCCAGGCTGCCCACGGCGATGAGATCCGGCTGTTGCGCGACGCTCAGCGACGACAGCGATCCGTCCAGCGGCCGGTGGATGAAGATCCGGCCCGCCTCCGCTTCCTGGTCGACAGCGGTGAAGTAGATCCGATCGTCGTTGCCGCAGGTCAGGCCGCGCACCTGCTCGGGCGTGCCGTTGTTTTGATAGACGATGCCGTAGGCTTTGGCTTCGGGATCGAACACGTAAACGAACGAGTCGTTGGCGGCGAACACGCGCCCGGCGCTGTCCACGGCCACGAAGCGCAACTCGCGATCGTCGAACAGGTGCAACCAGGTTTGCGCCGTGCGGTCGAAGGTCCACAAGCCGAACTCATCGCCGGTCAGGTCGTTGCTGACGGCATAGAGCGTTTCGTCATCCGGCGACAGCGCCATGGCGCATACCGAGGCCGGACTATCCGCCAGACGCTCGACGGTCGGTTCATCGACGGCGATGACTCCGCCGGCATCGGCCAGGTAGACGGTCAGGTCGTCGGCGATGGCCATCGCGGCGATATCGCCGAAATCGGGCGCCAGTTCGGTCAGAGTGTTGAAGGTCGCCGGATCGTCGAAGGGCGGCAGGATGTCCAGGCCGCTCAAGCCCAGCAACGCCCCGTCGGCATAGAGGAAGTTATCCCAGGGGTCGCTCCACCCGTCGGCATCGGGCCAGGCGGTGAAGGGTCCGGCGGCCAGCAAGAGGGCGTCGAGGGCGCCATAGGGGCCGGGATTTTCTTCGGAATTGTCGTCATCATCATCGTCGCCGCAACCGGCAAGGAGCATGAGCGGCAGTAGGATCGCGGCCAGCCAGGGGAGAGGTAGTCTCATGATCTTTCCTCCCATCAATGTATTGGCGGCCTGCATGTTTCCGACAAGTTGCTTAGGTAGTGTAACCCAGCCTGGGTGATAATAACAGGCAAAAAGGCATCAGGCACTTCCGGCGGGCGGCGACGCGCATGGGGCTTTGTCATGCCCGCGCAGGCGGGCATCCAGGATTG
>CALBTQ010000037.1 GCA_937967875.1 uncultured Pseudomonadota bacterium | reverse complement strand
ATCGTATTCGGTGACTGGAGTTCAGACGTGTGCTCTTCCGATCTCCTGGTGCTGTTGGGCTACGACGTCGTCAAGGGTCTGATCCTGTCAGCGACCGTTTTCGAGGAAATGTCTAACGACTGGCGCGAACTGTGGAAGCATTCGCTGGGCGTATCCAAGGCTTGCGGATTGATCTGCGAAAAGCTGCGCATTCCCGACGCCGAGGAAATCTCCATGGCCGGCCTGTTGCACGACATCGGCAAGGTGGTGTTGATCCTCGAGGAGCCCGAGATCTATGAAAAGGTGCAGATGGGCGCCGCCAAACACGACCTGCCCATCGAGCTGGCCGAACGGAAATTGCTGGGCTTCGATCACACCGAAGTCGCCTCGTGGCTGTGCGATCGCTGGCACCTGCCGCAACGCCTGGGCGTGCCGATGGCCTACCATCACCACCCGGAAAATTCGAAAAATCCGCAGATGCATTCGGTGGTCGTCTTCCTCGCCGACAACGTCACCAAGGCCGTCGGGGCGGGAGCGGAAGTCAACAGCAAAGTGATGCCGATTCCGACCATCGTTACCGATATGCTCAACATCAATCGCGATTTTCTGGAACAGTTGGTGATCGATCTCGAGCGGGAATTGCAGACGATTACGGTCGATTGATTCCTCTCCATGCGGAGGTAGAGGGTGTCGCAACCGCAAAAGCGAATCATGATTCTGGACCCCGATCCCGAACGCGCGGACCGGATGGTCGAACTCATGGAAGCCGAAGACCACTTCGCATACGCTATCGAAGACATGAACCGGGCGATGCAGCAGATCTACAACGAAGCGCCCGACCTGATCATCATGACCGCCCTCGGCGACCGCTGGAAAACCTTCCTGCGCACCCTGAAAAACGACAGCGTCTACCGCTATCTGCCGGTGCTGGGATTGTTCGAGGAAGGGATGCTCGGACCGACCACCACCTTCGAGGGGCTGCCGATCGACGACCTGCTGCTGCTGCCGCTCAACCTCGACGAACTGCGTCTGCGCGTGCGGCTGGCCATCGTCAAATCCAGTCGCTATCTCGACGCCAATCCGCTGTCGCGTCTGCCGGGCAACTACACGATCCTGCAGACGGTGCAGAACCTCATCGACAACAAAACGCCCTTCGCGTTGTGCTACATCGACATCGATAACTTCAAGCCGTTCAACGACCGCTACGGGTTCTCGCGCGGCGACGAAATCATTCGCATGACCGCGCGCATCATGACCAACGCGGTGCGCGGCTCGACCGATGCGATCGGCTTCGTCGGGCACATCGGCGGCGACGACTTCATCATGATCGTCGAGCCGCAGTCGGTCGACGTGATCTGCAAGCAGGTGCTGTTCAATTTCGATATGATCGCCAGCACCTTCTATGACGACGAAGACCGCATGCGCGGCTACATCGAGTCGGTCGACCGCAAGGGCGTCAAAAACCGTTTCCCGCTGCTGTCGCTCTCGATCGCCGCGGTCATTTCGATCAACCGCAACTTCACCCACTACGGCGAATTCTCCGCCGCCGCCAGCGAAGTGAAAAAAGCGGTCAAGCAGCTCGACGGCTCCAACTACATGGTCGACCGCCGCCACGACAAAAAGGAAAACGACGATCCGCAACTCGCGCTCGTCGACGCCTGAAACGACTCTCACCGATTTGATTGATCGATAAAAGGATGGGCTATTTGCGCCCGGCGGGTTTGGCCGCCACGCGTTCCAGTTCCTCGATCTGCTCGGGCGTGCCCACGCAGACCATCGTGTCGCCGCGCGTCAGCGGCGTCGTCGGGTCGGGCACCATGGTCGCCGCGCCCGCGCCGTACTCGCGCCGGCGAATGGCCACCACGTTTACCCCGAAGCGCGCGCGGATATTCAGGTCGGCCAGCGTCTGATCGACGAAGTAATCGCCGATCGTGATTTCGCGGGTCACCTGATCGGGCTCGATCTCGACCAGGTCGCCCGCCTTCCCGTTGTGGCCTTTTTCCGCCTGCGCTTCCTGCTCGGTGCGCACGTAACGCACGCCCAGCGCGCTCTGGCGCAGAATCTCGCGGTTGTACGCGTCGATCAGATCCGAGCGGTGCATCACGCCCAGAAACGTATGATCCTTCTCGGATTTGATCACCGGCAGTTGGTCGACGTGCCGCCGGCCCAGCAGCTTCATCGCCTCGGCCAGCGACGTCTCGGGCGTCACCCGCGCCACGTTGGTGTACATAATGTCGTCGGCCAGCACCAACCCGCCCAGCCCCTGACTGGTCAGAATATCCTTGGCCGTGTGCATGTTGATCTCGCCGCACAGCACGTTGTTTTCGTCGACGACGTAAAACTCCGACTCCTCGCGACTGAGCATCACCTTGACCACCGCGTCGAACGGCAGCCAGCGCGGAATCGGCTCATGGTCGGCGCGCATGTAGTCGGCCACTGCCAGGCTTTGCAGGATCGTCTGCTCGCGCCCGCCGAAAATGTTGATCCCCTGCTTGGTCAGCTTGATCGTGTAAATCGACTCGGTGAGGAAGAAGCGCCGCATCGTGTTGGCCAGGATGCAGGTGATCATCAGCGGAATGATGATCAGGTAGTTGCCGGTCATCTCGAACAGGATCAGCATCGCGGTGATCGGCGCGTTCGTCGCCGCCGCCACCACCGCGCCCATCGCCACCAGCGCGTACGCGCCCGGATTGGCCGTCACCGTCGGCAGCCAGGCGTGCACCGCCGTGCCGTAGGCGCCGCCCAAAAACGCGCCGATCATCAACGCCGGCGCGAACACGCCGCCCGAACCGCCCGAACCCAGCGTGATGCTCGTGGCCAAAATCTTGAGCACAACCAGCAAGGCCATCGTCCACAGCGCGAACTTACCGGCGTACAGCAGGTCGATCGCCTCGTAACCCACGCCGAAAATCTGCGGGAACCAAATGCCGATCACGCCGATCAACAGACCGCCGGTCGCCGGTTTGATCCAATCCGGAATGCGGATTTTCTCGTAAAGCAACTCCAGCGCGGTCAGCGTGCGCACATACAGCATGCTCACCAACGCCGCGCACAAGCCCAGGCCGATGTAGGTGAAGATCTCCCACACGCTCACCAACGAAAAGGCGTAGGGCAACCGCAGCGCCAGCTCGTCGCCGATGAACACCCGCGCCACGACCGTCGCCATCACCGAGCTGATCGCCACCGCCGAAAGCGTGCCCACGGCGAAGTCGCCCAGGATGATCTCCAGCGCGAAGAACATGCCGGCCACCGGCGCGTTGAAGGTCGCCGCGATGCCGGCCGCCGCGCCGCAACCGACGAAGATTTTCATCCGGCTCGGGCTGACCTTGAGCAGCTGCCCGATGCCGCTGCCCAACGCGCTGCCGATCTGCACGATCGGTCCCTCACGGCCGGTCGAGCCGCCGCTGAGATCGGAAGAGCACACGTCTGAACTCCAGTCACCGAATACGA
>CALBTQ010000036.1 GCA_937967875.1 uncultured Pseudomonadota bacterium | reverse complement strand
ACTTCAGTTCTTCCTTGTTTTCGGTAAACAGTAAAATGCCGCCGCGCTCCACCTGCAAAGCCTTGGCGGCGATTTCCAGCGTCTTGCGCACCGAATCGAGGAAGCCGATTTCGAACTGCGACTGACCGGTTAATATTTTAACGATTGCATGTTGTTGTCGTTGAATGCGTTGGCGGGAAAGCGCGGCTTTCTCCTCGGCCAGAATCCGGTCGGTTATCTCACGTGTGTTGAAGACGGCGCCGAAAATCAAATCGCCTTCCTGCCCGACGGTGTGCCCGATGGTTTCAAACCACAGATAATGACCTTGCCGATGTTGCATGCGATAGACGGCCGAGGATGCATCGCGCAGATGGTCGCCGTCCTGCAATTTTTCCGATACCTTCTGGCGATCGTCCGGATGAATCAGCGAGAAAAGGGATTGCCCCAACAACAGGCCCGGCTCATGACCCAGGACGGTCGAATAAGACGGACTGACGTAGGTGAATACCGCCTTGTCATCGGTGAAGGCGATCAGGTCGGTCATGTTGTCGGTCAACAATTGAAAGAGCATTTCGTTGTTGTGCAGTTGATGGGTTACCTGCTCGCGCTCCGAAGTCTCTTTTTTCAGTTCGTCGTACGTGCGTTCAAGTTCCGTGGTGCGTTCGTGCACCAGCGAATCGAGTTGATCGCGATGGGCTTCAAGTTCTTTGGTCGCTCGTTTGGCCGTCTGATGCAAGTTCCATTTTTCGGTGATGGAAATGGCCAGTTGGCGCACTTCCATCAAATCGAACGGTTTTTTCAAGATCAACAGGCGGTCGGTGATGCCCAATTTTTGGATAATCTGGCGAAAGGAATAATCGGAAAAAGCCGTGCACAAAACGATCTGCAAATCCGGATCGATTTCCCACAGATGGTTTGCGGTTTCCACTCCGTCCCAACCAGGGGGCATCCGGACGTCGACGAAGGCCATGGCGTAGGGACGCTTCTCCGCCAGGGATTTACGCACCAACTCGGCGCCTTCCATTCCCTGGTAGGCCGAGTCGATGGAAAAATCGATGCTGCTGACGGGAAGGGGAAAATCGTCGAAAAGCAGTTGAGAAAGCTTCGACAATTCCGGGCTCATCTGTTCGGAAGAAAAGATTTTGCGAAAATCGATGTGAATATTTTGATTATCGTCGATTAATAAAATTCTGCGATTCATCGAATCGACTTTCTACTCATTCGTTTTTGGCTCAATGGGGAATTCCAGAATGAACGATGCACCCTTGCCGATTCCCTCACTGGCAACTTTTAGTTTGCCTCCCATGGCTGCAGCGGCGTTGGCGGAACTGTGCAAACCAAAACCGTGTCCATGTTCCTTGGTCGTGAAACCATAAGAGAATATATTGGAAAGATTCTCGTTCGCAATACCAATTCCCGTATCCTTTACTTCAATACAAACACTTAACGGGGACTGCCGATAGATTCGATACAAAATCGTTCGGTCGCCGTTTTTCTTTTCCATCAAGGCGGCGATGGCGTTGCGTGTCAGGTTGATCAAAATCATCTGGATCCGATGCTTTTCAGCCAGCATCGGCGGCAACGGTTCGTAGTTGCGCTCGACGACGATCGCTTCGCGCGCCAGAACGTGCTCGTTGATTTTTATCGCATTTTCCACCAACTCTTCCAGGGAAATCCGTTCGGTGAAGCCCGGCGCTTTGGCGTGATCCTGCTGCAGACGCATGATCGTCTGGGAGTGATCCAGGTTCTTCTGCAGCGATTCGATGTTTTCTTCGAGAATCAGCAGCTCCACTTCGGTTTGTTCGACGAGGCTATTGAAATAATCCAACAACCGTTGTCCCTTGGGATCGTTGGTGAGAAAGTCGGCCAGATCGTTTTTGTGTTCATTAAGCAGATCCACCGCCTTGGGCAGCGTTTTGATGGAACTTTGTTCGAGCTTTTCCTCCACCAGGTTTACCGAGGTGTTGATGCTGGTGAGAACGTTGCCGACATTGTGTAGAATCTCCGTCGCCAGCTCGGACATGCCGGCATAGTAGGACTGATCCAACAGACGCCGTTGCGCTTCGTAGAGTTGATGATTCATGCTGTCGAACTCGCGCGACAACACGCCCATTTCGTCATTGCGGTCCATGGCGACGGGCAGGGACAAATCGGCCGTTTTGCCGATGGTCAATACCGATTGGGTCAGTTGTTCCAACGGCTTGGTTACCAGGCGGTCGGTCATGCGGATGAAGACGGTGATGATGATCGTGGCGAAAGCGAGCAAAAATCCCAATGTGTAATGAATGGTTTTTCTTCCTTGTGCCGAAATGTGCCGCGGGGTAACCGTTTCCAGCAACAGCAGAGGTTTTCCGAAAATGTCATTGAGCACGGTATAGGCGTTGAGGACGGAGCTGCTCGCCCATTCAAGCTCGATCATTTCAGGACTGGTCAGCCTGGTTAGGATTGCGTTCTGTTTGGCCGGCAGCGGCGTTTGGTCAATCGACCATATTTTCAGATCGACATCCGTTTGTTGGCGAAGACGATCGATGGCGTCATCGCCCAAGAGGCGGGCCATGAGCAGAGAACCGCGGACGGGACCTTTCTTTTCCGTGGTCACGATCGGGTAGGAGACCAACATAAGGTTCAGCCCACCCAGTCTAATCAATCCTTGCGTGTAATGATTGACGCTATCATGTTGTAAAAGTGTGGCCAGATCGGTCGATTCGGGATTTTGCAGAATCGGTTCGGACACCGGAGTGTGGTAATCGCCCTGGAAAAACTTTCCCCAAACGGGCTTGCGATTGTTATTATAATAATAAATCAAAACCAAGTGGTTGTCGGTGAACGTAATTTTGCTAAGATTCGATTTCACATAATCATTGTCGGGATTATTAATGAACTCATATGTGTCGTCCCAGGCCGCCCAATCGCCGGAAAAAATATTCAATTGCTCCAACTCGCGCTGTAAGGCGGCCTGACAGCGGTGCAGATTCTTCTTCGCTTCTTCTTCCTCCATATTCCGATAGCTGTAGTAGACGAAGAGGTAAAATATTCCATAATACAGAAAGGTAGCCAAAGTCATACTGGAAATAATATATAATAGTAACCGATTGCGAAGTTTCATTGCCGCTACCCTTGGAGCAATTATTTTTTTTAGCCCAAGCGAGCTAAACCAACCCCTCGTACCATTTATCGGAAAAGCGCGATTGCTCCTAGATTTATTTTTTGCGGAATTTGGTTCGAAAAAGATGAACAGTCAAAAAACGCCTGTGAAAATTATCACATCGGACACGGCTGTCCGGTACCTGACAAGCGGAAAACTGAAATGATAATCGACCATTTGAGGCATTTTCAAACAAAATCCCAATTTTGTGAAAACCAGATAAACGTTTTGAAAAATATTCCGATACTAGCTTGAAATGGAATGGTTATGCTTTGGTTGAAACACGGGGCGGATAATGTCGATTA
>CALBTQ010000035.1 GCA_937967875.1 uncultured Pseudomonadota bacterium | reverse complement strand
TCGTATTCGGTGACTGGAGTTCAGACGTGTGCTCTTCCGATCTTCGTCGTCATCGTCGTCATCGTCGTCATCGTCGTCGCCGTCGTCATCGTCATCGTCATCGTCGTCATCGTCGTCATCATCGCCGCAAGCGATCACGACGGTCAGGCTCATCGCCAATCCCAGAATGAACAACAGCAACAAAAGTTTGTTCACGTTCATTTTCTTCCCCTTTCCTTTTCCGTCCGGAAACAGTTAGATATGGGCTGCATGATATGCAAAATCCGCTATTAAAATCCACTGGAAGTTACAAACGGGTGAAAAATGAAGAGAACTCTATGGTTTTTCATCGTTTTCGCATTTTTAATCGGCTGCCGATCCGGCGCGGCCAAACCGGCGTCGCCGACGCTGAATATCCTGGCTTACGATACGGGCGCGGGGGTGATCCTCATTGCCGGCAGCGACCGGCAACGTTGGTTGAGCCCCGCGGAGTGCGCCGAAAAAATCGGCGGTTCCATCGGCACGTGGCTGGCCGACCGGCAAGGCTTTATCGAGGCGGTGACGCTCACACCGCTCACGGATCCCCTGCCGGCCGACAAGACGCTAGCCCGTTACCAGGTGAAGCGGAAAGACATTCAATCGTTTTTCATGAGTCATCACCGCTGGCAAAAAGCGCGGACGCCCCTCGACTACAATTCGCTCGAACTGCGCAAAAAAATCGCCCGGCATCTCGTCGAAGCCGGCGGCGAGGATTGCGCGCCTTGCCTGGGTTTGTTCGGCAGCGGCTCGTTCAACCTCGCCGGCGATGATCGTCCCGAAACGCTGTACGTAATCGAAACCGACGAGTGGGTCGGTGTTTTCGCCGAGTTCCCCGACGGCCAATGGATCACCGTCGAGGGGCATGCGACCGCGGCCGCCGATGCGCTGGAAATGGCCGGGGCGGAGGGCGATCCGGCGAAGTTGTGGCATCACACCTACGAAGTGTTGGCGCTGGTCGACCTCGATTACGACAAGAATTTTGAATTGCTGGTGCGCGAGAATCGCTATGGCGAAGAGGCGATTTCGCTCTACGTCGTCGCGCCGACCGGGGCGAAATTGTTGGCGCGGCAGGTGGTGAAAATCAATAAGTAGAACGCGTGTCCAGACGGCGGTGGTAGAAAAAGACGATCGCGCTGGCCATCAACAGCGAGGAATCGCGCAGCAGGTACCACAGGTCGATCGAGTCGGCGCCTTTCGGATCGAAGCAGCCGCAACCGATATCCAGATGATGGGCGAGCGCCCAGCCCAAGGCGATCAGAAACGAGATATACATCAAGCCCGACAACAACGCGCCGGCCTGCATCAGCGTGTCCAGCGGTTTTTCCGGCTCGGGACCGATGATCAACAACACGCCCACGACCACCTCGACCCACGGCAGCACGATGGCCCACAGATTGACCAGGATCGTCGGCAGAAAATGATAATTGTCCACCGCCACGGCAAAGGCATTCACATCGAGAATTTTCGGCACGGCAGCCGCCAGAAACAGTACTCCCAACACCAGGCGACAAGCCAGCACCACGATGACGTTGCCCAAAAGCTTGTTGATTTTCTCCATGATGCCGCCCTACTCGAATTCGTAAAGTTTGGGTTCGACCACCGGCTGCCCGACCAACGGATACTTCGCCGCCGCCCATTGCGGCCAACCGCCGTCGAAGATGTACACGTTCTCGAACCCCACGTCTTCCAATTGATTGGCCACCAGGTAGGAGCTGTTGCACCCCTCGCCGCTGCAATAGGAGATGATCGGCGCGGCAAAATCGACTTCGGCCATCACTTCTTCCCAGTCCTGCGCGGCATGCATGTAATACAATAGACGCGCGCCCTGGATGTGCCCGGCCTCGTATTCCTCCGGCGAACGGCTATCGACGAACACCGCCCCCTCGTCATACAAGCGCTTGGCGCGGGCCAGGGTGATGATCTTTCCGTCGCCTCCCTCGCCGTTGTCGGTCGCTTGTGGGCGAAGGAGCGCAATGCCCTCGGGCCGAACGGCGTTGAAGGCGACCGCCCAAACGGCCGTCACCGCCACCAGCGCGGCTGCGGTTATCAGAATTCGCCAGGTGCGCTGCATCGAAATCTCCATCGAGTTCGAATGGTTGGACACATCCGAACGACGTTTGGTTCCCCGGCAAATTAAGGGCATTTCCACTTGGATGCAAGGGTCCTTCCCCGCACCCGATTCATATTGACACTCCCCGAGACGGTCACTATACTTCCCTGCAAAAATTAGGGTACGATTGCGCCCCGGCGCGAGGAAAGGTTAGTCATGCACGAAGAAGTCGCAAAAGTCATCGATAAAATCCGTCCCTATTTGCAGCGGGATGGCGGCGATATCGAATTGGTCGGCGTCGAGGAAGACAAACACCTGGTCAAAGTCCGGTTGCGCGGCGCCTGCCATGGGTGCCCCGGAGCGACAATGACCCTGAAAATGGGCGTCGAGCGCACGTTACGCGAGGAAGTGGACTCGCTGATTATCGTGGAAGCGGTTTAACACATATTACCAGCCGTTTCGGCTATCGTATCATTTCGTTATGGAGGATTTGGAGTAATGGCCCATCGTATCACTGATGAATGCATTGCGTGCGGCTCCTGCGAACCGGAATGCCCGGTTGAGGCGATCTCCGAAGGCGAACCCTATAAAATCGATGCTGCCAAGTGCACCGATTGCGGCGCTTGCGCCGAAGTTTGCCCGGTCGACGCGATCGTCGCCGAATAAAATTAATCAGTATGTTATGCAAACCGGCCGCTCCTCCGGGAGTCGCCGGTTTGCCGTTTAATCGCCGCTCATATTTACATCCCCCGGCG
>CALBTQ010000034.1 GCA_937967875.1 uncultured Pseudomonadota bacterium | reverse complement strand
ATCGTATTCGGTGACTGGAGTTCAGACGTGTGCTCTTCCGATCTTGATCTGCGGCAAATCGTCCGGATGGATCAGGTCGTTGTAGACAATGCGACCCGAAGTGAAATCCTCCAACGTGTAACCGAAATTGGCGATGTTCGCCGAAGCGTATTCGACCGGCCATTGATCCTCATTGCGCCAGAGGAAGGCGTACGTTTGGCTGCGATTGATAATGCGTTCCAATTCCTCGCGGCGGGCCAACGCTTCCCGTCGTTCGCGAGCGGCGCGTTCCTGCTCAGTAATGTCCCGGATCGAAACATGCAGCAACTTCTGTTCACCGACCTGAAAGACGGTGATGACGACTGAACTCAGAAACTGTTCGCCGTTGCTGCGCTGAAACAACCAGACAAACCTACAATTGCCTTCTTGATAGGCCTTTTGAATATACTGAAGTCCCAGTTCCTCGGATCGTTCGCCGGATGGTTGCAACTCGGGACTGCCGGAAATAAACGTCATGTAAGCCACTTGCTTCTGATCGGTATACCCGAATAATTTCAAAAAAGCGGGATTGCAATAATACAGCTTGTCCATTTCTCCAATGATCAAGGCGTCGTTGGAAGCGTCGAACACCGCCCGGTAACGTTGTTCGCTCGCTTCCACTTTGGCCAACGCCAATTTTCGTTGCGTAATATCCTGGTTGAAGACCATCACCATGTCCGGATTGACCGGAATATACGTGACGATCAAATCGCGCATGAAATCGTCATGGGGAAAATGAATGGCTATTTCCTTTTCAATTCGCTCCTGGCGCAACCAGCAGCGCTTCATGTCGTTGACGATGTCCGGCTGGTTGCCGAATAGATCGGGCAAAGTCTTGTTGAGTGAATCTTTAACCATACCCGAGGTGGCCATGTAAGCGGCATCGTTGTAGTCGATCAGAATAAATTCGTCACCCGACTTCTGCCACACGTAAATCGGAATCGGCACCGCCTTGAACTGCGTCATGCTTTGCTTGCGCTGTTCGGCCAAGTCGCGCGTGATCCGCTTGCGAGTGTTCACTTCCTCAGTCAGTTGACGATTGATGGCCCGCAACTCCCGCGTTCGCTCATCGACCAGAGCGGTCAGATGTTCGCGATGCCGAGCCAATTCGGTCTCGCTTTTTTTTCGCTCGGAAATATCCTGACTGGTGGTGATGTGATATTCATACCCGTTGTGTTCAAAATAATGCGGAATTATTTCCACCGGAAATTGCGTGCCGTCCTTGCGTTGATGAACGCGTTCGATTGGGCGCGGTGGTAGTTTTCGCGTCGCCGTCCAATGTTCTTTCCATTTATCCGCCGGCATGTGCGGATCGATGTCGAGCACCTTCATTTGCAGCAATTCATCGCGCGAGTAACCCAACGCTTCGCAAGCGGCGTCGTTGATGTAAACGAAACGGGCCTGTTCATCGATCCAATAAATGCCGATGGAGGCGCTGGTCAAGGTGAACTCGGCGAAATCCAGCGCTTCACGCATCTTCGTTTCCGTACTCACGTCGCGAATTTGAAACAACAGATGAGGCTGCGCGTCGTCCAGCGAACGGGTTTGGTTCACCGACCAGCGAACGGCGACCACCGTACCCGTATGGTTAAATATAAAGTCCTCACCGGAGGCATCTTTCAACTGCTTGCTTTTAACGGAGGCAATTTTTTCCAGCCATAACGATGAGGAAATAAATTGGACCAGGGATTTGCCCAGGATTTCTTTTTCGGGGAATGCCAACACCTGCGTCGCATAATGATTGCAGTACAATATCTGCAACGAGAGATCGGTCAGGATAATCCCATCGGATAGGTTATCGAGAATAACCTGGGCATATTTGCTCAGATCAGGCAACGTCATCGTCTATCCTCTTTCGCCCACGCCAACAAGCCTGCATCCAAAGACTGAATCGTTCCAAATTTTATCCGGCGTGCTATTTTACATATACTTCATCGACGCCGATGTCCCATTCGCCGCTGGGACGCGCCTGGCCGTCGACATCTTCATCCGCCAAACCGCCGTTGTACCACGTCGCCGGATTCACGCCCCCTTCGACGCACGGACTGATGCTGGCAATGTGCGCGTTGTCCGAGCCCAACTGCGGATCGGCGTTGATGTTGTTCACCGCTTCGGTGCAACCGAACCACACGCAACCGTTCAATCCCGGCAGATCGTCGGAATAATAGAATTCAGTGACATAGCGCGCCGCCACCAGATGCTGCAGATGAAAACCCCAGACGTCGTTGTTGTACAGCACAACCGACGGTTGCAGCGCCGATTCATCGACTTCGATATCCACCGCCGCGTAGGAAACCGCAAACGGACCGCTGTAAAGAAGGTTGTTGATCAACGTCACGTCCGCCGCGCCGAAAAGATTGATGTTCGAGCACGTCTGCGCATCGTCGCCGGCATACAGAACGTTGTTCACCAGCAGGGCGGTTCCTTCGACGTACACCGCATGCGAAATGCTGTCTTCGCCCTCGCCGCCGCCGGTGATCACATTGTCGACCAGCACCGCGCCGTTGCTAATTTCCACGCCGCGATAATAGGTCAGCCCTTTGCCGACTTCTTCATCCGCCTCAACGCCGCCGTCGATTATATTGTGGTGCAATACGGTCGAGGGATTTTCCGCCACGACGCCGATCGAGCCGGTCCCGCGCGCCTGGATGGTCAAACCCTCGATCAATACATCCTCGTCACCATCGATCGTCAAGGCGACATCGTCGCCCAGCAAGGTCGTGCGATTGACGGTAATGTTGCGCGACCAGTCGTCCTGATCGTAACCGCCGAAAAGAGAAACACTCGTAGTCACCGCCTCTTCATAAACGCCGGCGGCGATATAAACCGCTTTGTTCGCGGTCTCGGCAGTCGCCACGCCGGCCATGACGGTCAGCAACGGCTGGGCTTTGGTGCCCGGATTGTCGTCGCTGCCGCTTTTGGTAACGAAAACGCCTTCCTCGTCCGAAGGGCCATCATCGTCGTCGTCGTCGTCATCGTCGTCATCATCATCGTCATCATCGACGCCGTTATCGTCGTTGTCATCGTCATCGTCGTCGCCGCACGAAGCGATCGCCATGAGGCTGCACAGCAACGCGAGAATCAACAAGATAGTCCGCCAGTTTTTCATTTCCCTCTCCCGACTGACATTGGATGGCAGTTAATGCAAATTGACCCGAAAGTCGATTATATGAACTTCACGCGAATATTCAACCGCCCGTATCGCAGTGAAACAAATGGTTAAATTCCCCCGAGACAAGGTCTATTTTTCTGTATAAAATGACGCCCGCCAGACGATAATAACCAAACATTACCCGGTGTATAGGGCAATATGGAGGACATCATGATCGAATCCTA
>CALBTQ010000033.1 GCA_937967875.1 uncultured Pseudomonadota bacterium | reverse complement strand
GCAGGGCTACTGGTGGATCGGCGAGCGGGCGCGGTTGCTGCTGCCGCCGGGCGAAAATCGCCTGCACGTGATCGCGCCGTTCGCCGACCGGGGCGTCGACGAGTTGCTGGTGGGCGTGGGCGAGCGGATGCCGTATCAATACATCATTAACGACGAAGCGACGTTGACGCTACGCGTGCCGCCCGACGCGGTCGTCGAATTTCTGTCCAGGCGCACGGTCGATCCGCTGTCGTTGGGCTACACCGGCGACCCCACGCCCAAAGCGTTTCTCGTCAAATTGTCCGAGACTCGTTAATCGATTTTCCGCCGCGACACTTCGTTTGTTCTTGACAGAAAATTTATTTGCGTCACGCTGAACCACTCTCAATAACGCATTTTCATCCGGTGCAATCACGTATAGAGGATCTTGCTGGTGAAAAAATTCGAGCTCTCGATCACGCAGCGCAATTTCGCCGAAAAGTGGTTTCGGCGCGCGGCGACGTTCCCGTTGTATATCGTTTCGTGGTGGCTGACGCTCGCGCTGTCGCCGCTCTTGTTATTGATCGCCTTGTTCATCGACCTGCGCCGCCGCTCGCGCTGGGCCGCACTGCGCAGCACGGGCTTTCTGTTTCTGTATTTGACCGCCGAGAACCTGGCGATCTTCCTCGGCCTGGGGATGTGGCTACTGAGCGGCCGCGCGCTGGGCCTGGGCAAGCGGCGTTACCAGCGGTGGATGCTCACTCTCCAGCGCTGGTGGGGCGGCTGGCTGTTCGACGGCGTTTCCAAATTGTTCGGCCTGCGTTTTAACATCAAGGGCCTCGACGAAATCGAGCACGGACCGGCGCTGCTGTTCTTCCGCCACGTTTCGATGCCCGACACGTCGCTGCCCGGCGCGCTGTTCGTGCTGCGTCGTCGTTGGCACGTGCGGCACATCATCAAGCGCGAACTGCTGTGGGACCCGGGGTTGGACATCATCGGCAACGGCCTGCCCAATTTCTTCGTGCGCCGCGGCCTGGGCGACAACGAACGGGAGATCGACGGCGTGCGCCGGGTCGCTCGCGATCTGGCCGACAACGAGGCGGTGGTCATCTTCCCCGAAGGCACGCGCTTTACGCCGTCCAAGCGCCGGCACATGCTGGAACGGCTGAAGGAAAAGGGCGACCTCGCGTTGCTCGAACGGGCGCGCGCGCTCAAAAACGTCCTACCCCCGCGCCTGGGCGGCTGCCTGGCGATGCTCGAGGAAAACACCCGCGCCTGCGCCGTGTTCGTCGCGCACGTCGGTTTCGAATCGGCCGCGCGCGCGCTCAACGTGCTCAACGGCTCGCTGATTCACAAAACCATCCGCATCAACCTGTGGCACATTCCGTTCGAAGAAATCCCCAAAACGACCGAAGAGCGCATCGAGTGGCTGTACGCGCAATGGCAGAAAGTCGACGAGTGGATCGCCGCGCACGCGGCCGCCCCGGCCAACGGCGTCGCCTGAGCGCTCAGGTCAAAAACAGCACGGTCACGCCCGCCACCGCCAGCACCGCGCCCAGCAGCGCCCGCATGGTTATTTTCTGTTTGTATACAATGGCGGTCGGGGCGAGGATCAACACCGGAGTGATCGCCATGAGCGTCGCGGCCACGCCGGTCTTCGTGTATTGCACGGCCATCAGCGACAGCGATACGCCCAGGAACGGGCCGAAAAACGCGCCCAGACCGACGCGTTTCATCGCCGGCCGGTTTTTCAACGCGGCGAAAACCTTCGGCCACCAACCGATGAAGAGGAACAGCAGCGAGAAGCCGACGATGCCCGCGATGATGCGGATCTGCGTCGCGGCGAAGGGGCTGTAGTCGCGCATGCCGTATTTGGAGAGCACCAGTCCGCCCGCCTGCCCCAGCGCGCCGCACAGGCCGAAGACGATGCCGCGCGCCGCGTCGGCCGGGGCGAGCGTTGCGTCGCCGTTGCCGCGTTCGCGCACGGCCAACACGACGCCGACGAGCGTCAGGCCCATGCCCAGCGCATCGACGCCGCTGAGCCTTTCGCCCATCATCGCCCAGCCGATCAACGCGGTGAACGGCGGCACCAGGGCCATCAGCAGGGTCGATTTGCGTCCGCCGATCAGCACGAAGGCGCGAAAGAGCGCCAGGTCGCCGAAGGTGAAACCGACCAGGCCCGAAAGCGTCAGCCACAGCCAGGCGTGGCCGTCGGCATCGGTGGGCAGCGGCAGGCCGCGCGTGAGGCCGTTGAATACGGCGAGGAAACCCAGCGCCAGCACGAGCCGGATGAGATTCACCGCCAGCGAGCCGATACGCCGCCCGGCGCTTTCGAACGCCATGATTGTGACCACCCAGCAACTCGCGGTGGCCAGCGCGGCGATTTCTCCCTGGTACGGCATCCGGCGCTCCTCGCACGTTAATCGGCGCATCAGCATGGACGAGGCGCAAATTTTCGGCAAGAGCGCAATCCTCATGCGTTCGGAATAAAGGACTAGCGGTTTCTTTTATCACCTATCATTTGATTTTTATAAAATAATTATAATATCCTTCGAAATGCTTGCATTGTCGGGAGTGGACGCCATGACCAGAAGAAAAATGCGTCGGCTGGCTATTTTGCTCATGGTTCTGGTCGGCGCGGCGCTGTCGATCGGGTACGCCCAATTGAGATCGCAGCGGACCAATCGTCCCATTCAACCTCCGACCGGAACCATCCGTTGGACCGATACCCTGAACAATCTCTGCGGGCAGGAAAGGCCGGACGTTCAGGCGCAGCCCTTCCGCCAGCAGTTAGTCGATGAAAGAATAGCCCAATCGTTTTGGCTGCTGATCCGGGAAACGCTAAACGGCGATGAACCGCTGTTTACGCTGACACGGGAAACGGCGGGATTCGTGCCGCGGCCCCTGCAACGAGCCGTCGATACCGGTTATTTAAATTTCTTTTTCGACCTGGGCTACGACCCGGTGGTGTGGAATTACAACCATCGTGTACTGAAGGCGGAACTGAGCGTTTCGGAGATTCCGCCGGCCGCCCGGGAACCAAACTTGGTTTTCATTTCCCATTTGCATGAAACGCATCATCGCGGCGGTTTCCGGCAATTGCTCGTCCAACACCCCGGCATCCCGCTTTTTTTCCCGACGACGCTCATTGACGGCAAGTCACTGACGCATCTGGCCGCGGTGGCGCCAAAACAATTCGGTCATTTCGCGCTGGTCGATCCGCGCCAAGTGTTCAAGCTGCCCGACGGCTTCACCCGGCTGACCGCCCGCCTAAGCGCGTTGGTGCTGACGTTCAACGAGAAAGACGGCGTACTCAACCGCGAAACGACGTTGTTGGTCGACACCGCCGACGGCCTGGTGATCGTCTCCGGCTGCAGCCACGCCACGCCGGAAAAGGTGATCAAACAAGCTCGACGGGCGACGGGTCGGCCGGTGCATCGCTTTGTCGGCGGCACCGAGTGGATTTCTGTTTCAAAAAATAATTTTATAAGCCAAATGGAAGGCATTCACGCCATGATGCCCGATATTTGGCTGTGCCCCAATCATTGCACACCAAACTCCGCCACCAAACCCGGTCGACGCATCTTCGGGGACCACTACCGACCGCTGCGCCTGGGCGCACGCATCGAGTTGCCCGCCCCCAACGATGACTGAGCGTTTCACCCGACAGGCACCGCCCGCCCCTCGCACGCGGCAGTGAACAGCGCATCAAGGACGGTCATGTTCGCCACGGCGTCGTTTCGTGCGGCGTCGGCGTCGCCCTCGCCCCGGCACAACGCGGCGAAAGCCTCGGCCTGCAAGCGATAGGAATCGGCGGGCGGAACGACGATCTGCTCGGCGTTTTTCCCGGTGCGCAACAACTGCAGGCGCGCCGGACGATCGCCGGGCACCCATGGTTGTTCGACGACGATCTCCCCGCGTGTGCCGGCGATGCGCGCACCGTGTCGCTCGAAGCTGTCCAGGCCGGTTTCGAAGGATGCGAGTACGCCGGCGGGAAATTCGAGCAGGCCGAGCATCGCCAGATCAACCCCGGCGCGGCGCTCGAAGGCGCTGACGCGCAACGGTTCGGCCCCGACGATCAGCCGCGAGAAATGCACGCAGTAACAGCCCACGTCGCGCAGCGCGCCGCCGGCCAGTTCGACCGAAACGGGGTTGGCGCGCGGATCGTCATTGAACCAGGTGAAGACGCTGTGCAGCGTGCGGACCTCACCGATCGCGCCGTCAGCGACCAGTTCGCGCACGCGGGTCCATTGCGGATGATGGCGGTACATGAAGCCCTCGGCGACGCAACGCCCGGCCTGCGCGGCGGCCCGCGCCACGGCGCGCGCTTCGGCAGCATCGACCGTCAGCGGCTTTTCGCACAGCACGTGCAGCCCGGCGGCGAGCGCTTTGATCGTCCAGGTCGCGTGCAGGCTGTTGGGCAATGGATTGTAGATGACATCCACCTCGCCGGAGCGCAGCAGTTCGTCATACGAACCGAAGGCCAGCGGGATGTCGTGCTCACGCGCCCAGGTCCGCGCCCGCGCCGCGTCGCGACTGGCCACCGCGCGCAACTCGCCCGCGCCGCCCGCACGCAAACCGCGGATCGTCTCCCGTGAAATCTCCGCCGTGCCCAGAATGCCCCAACGCAATGTGGTGTCGGTCATGGTGTGTCATCCGCAATAGTATTGGGGCAGAATAATCGCTGAGATCCTGAACGGTCAACGTAGGATTGTCGGACGATTTGGAAAAGAATCGAAGCCGCCAAGCCCCGAAGGGGCGCAGGTCAATAGCGAAGGGCGTCAGCCCTGGAAATCGCGGGATTCGCCCTCATCCCCGGCCCTTCTCCCACAGGGAGAAGGGAGTTTTGAAAATCCGGGATATGTACTCGTTACGTGTCCCGTGATTTTCCGCTTCTTACCCTCTCCCGGGGGCGAGGGTCGGGCGCAGGCCGGGGTGAGGAATTGCTTACCTACTTCCGAATTGACTTGCCCGAACCGCCAAAGCCCCAAAGGGGCGCAGGTCAGTAGCGAAGGGCGAAGCCCTGGAAATCGCGGCCCACCAGAAGCCGCCAAGCCCCGGAGGGGCGAAGGAATTTAAAGGTATCGAGGGTCGAATTCCACGCCGCATTTTTTCAACAGGGCGGCCAATTCGTCGCGGAACGAAAATTTACGATGATGTTCTTCTTGCGCGCCGATATATTTTTCGACCTGATCGCGAATGGACCGACTGACCGTGAAAGCGCCGTATCCCGCCTGCCAATGAAAATCCTTGTGTTCCGGAAATGTTTCGTGAATCCATTTCGAGGATTTCGATTTGACCATTCGCATCAGATCGGCCACGGCGATTTGCGTATGCGTTGAAATCAACAAATGGACATGATCGGCGGTTCCGCCGACGGCGAGCAGAACGCACCGTTCGGTTTTCAAAATGCCGCCAACGTAATCATATAACCGGTTTTGCATTTCCGGCGGGATCGTCGATCGACGATCCTGCGTCGAAAAGATGATGTGATATTCCAGGTTGGAAAATGTCTGAGACATCACCTGCACCCCTTTCAGGGGTTTGGTTGAGGTTGCTACGTCTTGTTCCAGGGCTTCGCCCTTCGCTACTGACCTGCGCCCTACGGGCTTGAAGAACCTGCACAGAGATTCATTTCAACAGGGCTAAAGCTCTTCGCCATTGACCTGCGCCCTGCGGGCCTGAAGAGTCGGCG
>CALBTQ010000032.1 GCA_937967875.1 uncultured Pseudomonadota bacterium | reverse complement strand
GGGCGCGCGCCGCATCGCCGGGTTGTTCGCGCAGGGTGTCGGGAACCAGCACGTTGTCGAGCACCGAACCGGGGAACATCACCGTGCGTTGATTGACCAGGGTGATGCGGCGGCGCAGGTCGGTCACCGGCAGTTGCGGCAACGGCTGTTCGCCGTAGAGGATCTCGCCGCCGGTGGGGTCCTCCAGCCGGTTGAGCAGCCGCAGGATGGTCGTTTTACCGCTGCCGCTCGCGCCGATCAGACCGACGCACTGCCCGGCGGGGATGGTCACGCTCACGCCGCGCAGGATGGGCGTCGCCACGCCGCCGGCGTCGTGTTTGGCATGGTGCACGTCGCGCAATCGGATGTCCAGCGTACTCATCGACCGCCCCGGGAAGTTGTCAGCGGGCATCATAACCACTAAGGACCTTTGGCGAAAGGGCAGATGCTAGGATTGACACCAGGAATAATTCCTGAACCTACCAGGGATAATCACTGGACCTATGATTTGCCTTCATTGTGCGGGACCTCGGCCGGCGGCAAATCCGCACGATGGAAGGTAGCGATTTGTGGGACAGATGGGACACTTCGGGACATATTGTCCCACCAATATAATGTGCGTATCACCAGCAATATCATGATGTTATAAAAATGATCCGTGGGACACTTCGGGAAAAGTGTCCCACAGCAATAGAACATCCGTTCGAGCTTGTGCCATAATAAAATTTCAATTTCCAGCGCTTGCATTTTATCATTATATTTTGTATGAATAATGTCAGATCATTTCGCAAACGCAGCAGGCCCGGAGATCGAAAACCAATTGTTGTCGCAAGTAAAAAGGGTCACGCCCGGCGTCGATCCATTTAATGGATTTTTCTCCCAGGTCCGCCCGGATTTAATGATTTTCACCGTCGCCTTGGTGGCCGGTTTGCATACGTTATGTCAGCCGCTTGGACGCGATCAGGGCATCTGCAGCTACATCGCCACGGATATTTTACAGGGCGGCATGCCCTACAAAGACGCATGGGACATTCGCCCGCCCGGCATTTACTACATCGATGCGCTGGCTATCTGGCTGTTCGGTAAATCCGACTTCGCGCTGCGGCTGCTGGACTGGCTGATGCTGTCGCTGACGGCGATGGCGATCGGCCGCCTGGGCGGATTTTTCATCGATCGACGCACCGGAACATGGGCGGGAATTTTGTTCGCGGTCGCCTATTTCCTGGGCAACGATTTTTGGGCGCAGGCCAATGGCGACACGTACGTCGTGCTGCCGATGGTCCTGACGCTGCTGTGTCTGGTTCCGCAACGGCGAGGCCCACGGTCGATCTGGGATTTCGCCGCCGGAACGTTGATCGCCTGGATCGTGCTGATGCGCTACTCGCACGGTCTGATCATGCTGCCGGCGCTGGCGATGATCTTCGGCGAAGATTTCAAGTTGCGCCCGTACGGTTGGGGGCGGCGTATCGGACGAACGGCCGCATTGGGCGCCGGATTCGTCCTATTACTGGGCGGTTACCTGTTATATCTGCACCTGCATGGGGCGCTGCACGATTTTCTGTATACCGTTTTCGTGTTCGCGCCGCAGTACGTGGCGGTGAGCTCGGGCGGCAAAGTGGGCTTCCTGGTCGGTCTGTTTTTCTGGAAGCATTTCATTTTGCTTGTCGCGCTGTCGTTTATCATCGTGCCGGCCCTGCTGAGCACGAGAGAGATCGCCCGCGAGCCGCGCCGCTACGAAATCTTCGTGTTGCTGGCCTGGATCCTCGCCACGGAAATCGGCATCGTGATGATGGGCAAATATTTCAATTATCATTGGTTCCCGCTGTACGCGCCGCTATGCATTCTGGCGGGAAAGACCTACACGGGCGCCTTTGGTAAACTGCGCAATCGGGACGGCGCCGGGTGGAAAAAGGCGGTAATTCTCGCCTGCCTGGTGGTGTTCATGTTGTCGGTAGGCAAGCGGGCGGTGTTTCGGCTGTACCAATCCGCCGCGATGGCCGACGGACGCTTGACGCACGAACAGTATCTGCAATCGTTCGACCGGATCTTCGAGGCGGCCACCTTTTCGGCCTCGGGCAACTACGCGGGCGCGGCCTATCTGCGCGAGATCGGAAGAGCACACGTCTGAACTCCAGTCACCGAATACGATCT
>CALBTQ010000031.1 GCA_937967875.1 uncultured Pseudomonadota bacterium | reverse complement strand
CCCCATCCCCATATTTGAGGTAGAGACGCGTGAAAACAGGGGATTTGGGGGGATGCCATGAAGCATCATCTGATTTTCACCGGTTCGGGACCGATCGTGGTGCTGCACTCCTACGGCGACATTTCCGACGAGAAGCTGCTGGCCAAGCTGGATGCGAAGGGCATCGAAAAGTTCGTCGCCTTCGAGCTGGACGGCGACGAGCTGCGGCACACGTACGGGCACCGGTACGAGGTGGTCGTCGAGGATCTGGACGCGGAAAACGACTTCCGCATCCTGGATTACGACGGGCACCGGATCATGAACCACTTCGACTTCGCGCAGATCACCAAACAGAAGCCGTACTTCCACGGGTGAGGCGCGAACGACGGGCCGGACCGGGACGAACGACGCTTTCCTTTTTCCGCCGCGATTGTTTGACCGCGCGCGGTGAACGGCCGTATAATAATTCCACGCAGGAAACCGCCTGCCCGCGGTGGAGGGAATTCGCATGCGTCGACTCGCTTGTCTGGCCGTAGTGATCGCGTTGCTGGCCGTCGCGCCGGCTTTCGCCCAAACGACGCTGCCGCTGCAGGCCACGGTGCCCGACGCGGCTGCGGTGCGCATCACCGAGGGCGGCTTCGCCTGGCTTTCCGAGGCGATCACCGCCGCGCTGCCGGGCATGGACATCCCCGGGATGATCATGGGCTACAACCCGATCCTCGAGCTGGACTGCACGAACCTGCTGGTGACCTACCTGGAAACCGACGTGAACATCACGGCGGTGAACATCGACAATTCCGCGGTGACGCTCTCGACCGACCAGGTGGGCGGCCTCGGGCTGGTCGGCGACGCGCTGTATGCACTGATTTCACTGGCCCCGGCGACCGGCGAATCGCTGGTGCGCATCGAGATGGACGGCATGACCGGCGACGACAACACCTGCTCGGACGAAACGCTGTTCGCGGCGATCGACCTGTACGTCTCGTCGCTGGACATCGCGGCGTCGGTGACGGTCGACTACAGCGCGCCGGACGGCTTCGCGATCGAGATCCACGAAGTGAAGGTCGCGTTCAACGATCTGGACGTGGTGTTCACCGGCATGCCGCCGGAGTTGGAGGAGATCGTCGAGTTGCTGCTGACCACGACGATGACCGAGCTGATTCAGGACATGGCGCCGGACCTGATCAACCAACTGATCGAGGAGCAACTGGGCGACGTGGTGCTCGAGGGCACCAGCGAGGTCGGCGACTGGATCATGGAATACGCCTTCACGCCCGCGTTCGACACTGACAGTTACGGCCTGCTGGCGACCACCGACGGCAAGCTTTTCCTGCAGGGCACGACGCTGGACGCGTGCATCGACGAGGGCCAGACGCCGGGCAGCCGCTGGACGGTCAATCCGCTGCCGGCGATGGGCGCGACGACGCCCGGCGGCGATCCGTATCACTTCGGCGTGGCGCTGGCGGACGATCTGCTCAATCAGTTTTTGTACAGCTTCTTCGCCAAGGGCGAGTTGTGTCTGATGTTCCCATGGGATCTGGAGGACGGCCGCGAGTTGTCGCTGGCGGCGTTCGAGGGCATGACGGCGCCCTGGCGCGCGGCGCCGGAGTGGGAAGACGAAGCGAACATGATCGACCTGTATCCGCTGGAGGATCCGCATTTCGTCGTCGGTCAGGGCACGACCGACCTAGCGTTGGTCATGCAGCCGTACCGGCTGGACTGGTACATCATCAAGCAGCAACGGTACGTCGCGATGCTCAACGTCGAGATCGACCTGACCCTGGCGCTGTCGATGGACACGGACGAGGAAAACAATCTGATCATCACGCTGGAGGGCAGCGAGTTCGTGTTCGACGTGGAGGGCACGGAGTTCAACGCGCTGCCGCCGGAACTGGTGGAAACGCTGATCAACGGGATCATCAATTTCGTGCTGCCGCTGATCGTGGACGTGCTGCCGCCGATTCCGCTGCCGGCGGCGATGGGGTATCAGTTCACGATCGACGAGATCGGGTCGATCGGCGCGGGCAACGATTACTTCGGGCTGTTCTGTTCGTTCGTCGAGTCGCCGACGAAGGGGCCGGCGGCGGCCTTCGCGCTGCCCACGTTCGGCACGGTGCGCACGATGAAACTCGACGGAGCGAATTCGGCGCGGGCCGGCCTGGCGGGCCTTGCGCGGCCGACGCTGCGGCTGACGGCCGATCCGGCGAGCGCGGCGACGGCGGAACGTTTCCGTGTGCGCGTGGACGGGGGCGGCTGGCAAACGGTGCACGACGGACTGCTGGATCTGACCTACTGGTTGGAAGGCCGGCACACGGTCGAAGCGGTGGCGATCTCGCCCGCGGGCGTTGCGGGGGAAGCGGCGACGCTGTCGTTCGTGCTCGATCGCGTGGGGCCGCGCATCGACCGGGCGACGCTGTCGCATGACGACGGGCGCGCGCTGCTGACGCTCGCGGCGCACGATTATGCGAGCCGCGCGGCGACGCTGCGCTATCAGGTGCGCCTGGGCGACGGCGCGTGGAGCCGGCCGCGGCACGACGCGACGATCGACCTGACCGGGCTGGATACGCGTGACGTGCGCGTGCGCGCGGTGGATCCGGCGGGGAACGTCGGGCCGGAAAAACGCGTGCGGGCCATCGCCGCGACGCGGCCGGCGCAGCGAACGACGACGAACGGCGCGCGGTTGCTCCAGCGGTAATTTTCGGCATCGACGCAAAACCGAGTCATTATTCAAATATGTAAAAAATCCGTCGCGGCAATTCTTGACAGCCTACCGCTCGCTGCTATGATGCAGGTTAGTTTTGTAAAACAAAGGGAGTCTTGTATTCTGAAGCCAGCCCGCGCCATCGCCGTCTGTCTTTTGCTTGTCCTGTTGTTGTCGACGGTTTCGTCGGTCTACGGCAAGCCGGGAAATGTCGTGCTGTATCGGTGGATCGACGAGCTGGGCAAGGTGCATTACACCGAGTCGATCGACGACATTCCGGCCAAGTATCGGGCGAGCGCGGTGCGCGGCACGTTTTCGCCGGGCAACGGCGCGGCGACGCCGACGCCCACGCCGACGCCCACACCCAAGCCGGGCAACTCGGATCAGTTGGAACTGCTCAACGACAGCTATTACGTCGAGGACGGCTTCCTGCACATCAAGGGCAAGGTGCGCAACGGATTTTCCGATCCGGTGGCGCAGGCGAAGGTGAAGGTGACGTTCTACGATGCGCAGAACCGTTTTCTGATCGCCGAGACGACGCTGATCAATCCGATCTACCTGGCGCCGGATCAGGCGGGCACGTTCCATTTGATCATCAAGGTGAATCCGAACATCGACACCTATAAAATCGAACCGCTGGGCAACCCATGATCATCACGATGACCACCGATTTCGGCAACCGCGACGGCTACGTCGCCTCGATGAAGGGCGTCATTTACAGCCGCGCGCCCCGGGCGACGGTCGTGGACATCAGCCACAACATTCCGCCCTTCGACGTGCAGGCCGGCTCGTTCGTGCTGGCGCAGGCGGCGCGGTTTTTCCCACCCGAGACGATTCACATCGGCGTGGTCGATCCGGGCGTGGGTTCGCAGCGGCGCGGTTTGCTGGTCGTCTCGCGGCGCCAGTTGTTCGTCGGTCCGGACAACGGATTGTTCACGCCGTTCTTCGATCATCAGGCGCAGGCGTTCGCGCTGACCAATCCCGATTTGTGGCTGCCGCACGCCAGCGAAACGTTCCACGGCCGCGACCTGTTCGCGCCGACGGCGGTGCACCTGGCGGAGGGTTTGGCGCCCGAGGACGTCGGGCCGGAGGTGAAAAATCCGGTGCGTCTGCCGGCCTGGAACGTGCGGCGCGACGGCGACAGCCTGATCGGCGCGGTGGTGCACATCGACCGCTTCGGCAACGCGATCACCGGGCTGCCCGCCGCATTGCTCAACGAACTTGGCGACGGACCCTTCGTCGTCGAGCTCGCCGGTCAGGCGCCGATTCCGTTGCTGACCACCTACAGCGACGCGCAACCGGGCGCAGCGCTGGCGCTGATCGCCTCGTGCGGCATGGTCGAGGTGGCCGTGCGCGAAGGCAACGGCGCGTCGTTTCTGAACCTGCAGCGTGGCGATGTGGTGCGCGTCAAACCGGCCCGCTAACTTGCTTCCCCATCGACGAAGGCATACAGTGAATCATCACCCATGCGGAGGTAGCATCATGCACTGGCGTCGACTGTCGTTGATCGCGGTGTTCGTCGTTTTGGCCGTAAGCCTGGGCCGGGCGGAGGAATGCCGGTGTCAGGCGCTCGGCGATTCGTTGACCGATTGGATGAACATTCCGACCTTCACCGTCGAGGCGACGCTGGGCAGCGGCGTGACCGCCGACGGGCAACTGACCGGCGAGGCGTCGAGCTTCGCGAAGGACGTGGGCGTCGTCTATTGCCGCGTGGCGATCATCGACGCGACGCAGGCGCAGACGGTGACGGTGGTGTGGTATCGCGGCGACGCCGAGACGAGCCGCACCGATCTGCAATTGTCCAAAGAGAAGCATCACGCGATCACGCAGCTTACCATCCCCGCCAAACAGGCCGGCACATGGCGGGTGGAGATCGTCGATGCGAACGACAACGTGCTGACCGTACTGCCCTTCGTCGTGGGCAAGGCATCCGCGCCGACGGAAACGCAGCACAAACAGAAAACGAAACAGCCGTAAACCACCGCCGATCCCACGGGACGGAGCATGGCCAGACACATCATCTACTTCGGCATTCCGGATTTTGCGATCGCCGTCGAGCGCGTGCGCGACCGCAAGCTGCGCGAGCGGCCGGTGGTGATGATCCCCACGACCGGTGCGCGAACGGTGATCACCGCGGTCAGCGCCGAGGCGCGATCGGAAGGCGTGCGCGAGGGCATGCCGCTGACCGTGGCGCGTCGCTATTGTCCGAAGATGCAGATCCTGCTGCCCGATCCCGCGTTGTATCGCCGCGCGATGACCAAGGTCGTGGGCGTGCTGTCGCAGTATTCGCCGCTGATCGAGCCGGAGGGCTACGGGCACATCTACCTGGATATTTCCGGAACGCGACGCCTGTTGGGCGAAGCCAAAGATGCGGGCGCACACATGCAGCGGGAGATCGGCGCGCAGTTGCGGCTGGAGGGCGACCTGGGACTGGCGACCAACAAGCTGGTCAGCCGCGTCGCCGGCGAGTTGGTGCACGCGGGCATCTGGGACGTACTGCCGGGCAACGAGGCCGATTTTCTTTCGCCGCTGCCGCCGTGGCGACTGCCGGGCATCGGCGCGATCGGCGCGCGGCGGCTGATGGAGGAACTCAACCTGCGGACGGTCGGCGAGGTCTCGCGGATCGATCCGGCGTATCTGCACATGGCCTTCGGTCCGTTCGGGGCGGTCTTGTCGCAGCGCGCGCGAGGCATCGATCCGCGGCCGGTGCTGCCGCCGGCGCGCACGCCCACGGCGATGGCCGAAACGCTGCTGGCCGAGGACACCAACGACGCGCTGCAACTGGACGCCGCGGTGTTCGTGCTGGCCGAACGGCTGGGCTGCTATCTGCGCACGCAGGGCAAGGTCGCGCGCAACCTGCAATTGACGGCGCGTTTCGGCGACGGCCGCGACTTTTCGCGTTCGTGCCGGCCGGCGGAGCCGACCAACCTCGACGTGGAACTGGCCGCCGCGTTGCGCGCGCCGGCGCAAAAGTTGTTCGACCGCCGCGTGCGCGTACGCTACCTTCGTCTGAACGCCACGCGCCTGGACGAAGAGAACCTGCAGCGCGGCCTGTTCGGCGATTCGCCCGAGCACGAGCGGCTGCGGGCGTTGCATCACGCGCTGGATCGCCTGCGCGCCAAGTACGGCGAGGAATCGGTCACCTGGGGCCAGGTCGCCCAGGCGAAGGTTGAACGCGAGCGGGCGAAGAAGTAGTTTACCTCACACTTCTTCGGCAGCGTACAACCCAAACAGCAATCGGCGGAGTTCGCCAACAAAAATTATCTTGCGTTTCTTCCAACACCTCTTTCAAGCCGACAAACCCGCCTTCTCATTGACAAATACTTTACTAGCCATTAACGTACGCGTACGTTAATGGCTAAGAATATTTTCAGTATCGCTTGAAACGGTGTCGGCGCTTGAGGACGTTCCGGCGCTCTTGGCGAAAACATCGAATATGCACTGGTGGAAACAGCCATGCCGAAGAAAGTACAATTATCCGCCGTCAAACACGACATTCTTACCTTTTTCGAAAAACAAGATCGTCGTGTTTACGATGAACTTGAACTGAGCCGCATTTTCGACGAGCAACGTAAACTCTGGCGGCTCTCCAGCATCATCACGTTGGAGAAGTTCGTCGACTACCTGGTGCGTCGCACGCCGATGGTCAGGCACAAATTCTCCTTTCCGCGATTTTCCCCCCGGCGCTACGTATGGGAAAACGCGCCGGTGAACGAAATACTCCTATCGCTCAAAGCCAATAGTTATTTTAGTCATCATTCGGCGGTGTTCCTGCATGGATTGACCGAAAATGCTCCGTCCGCGTATTACGTCACCTTCGAGCAGGCGCCGAAACTAGATCGCTCAATGCCCATCAAACAACAGGAAATCGACGAGGCTTTCCAAAAGCCGGTGCGCGCATCGCAAAATTTCGCAACATTCCAGAGACAGCGGGTATACCTGCTCAACGGCATGTATACCGGTCAATTGGGCGTCATCGAGCAACGCGGCGAACGAGACTCTCTCCTTCGTCTGACCAGCTTGGAGCGTACGCTGCTGGACATCGTCGTGCGGCCGAACTATGCCGGCGGCGTCGCCGAGGTGCTCCAGGCGTTTCGTCTGGCCAAAGGTAGGCTTTCCACCAACAAACTCTTGGCGACCTACAAACAATTGAACTTCGTTTACCCCTATCATCAGGCGATCGGCTTTTACTTGGAGCGAGCCGGATACGGAGCAGCAGCGGTTCGTTTGTTCAGCGATCTAGGACAGAATTACGAGTTCTATCTTGTGCATGGTATGGGCAAAACGACCTACATCAAGTCGTGGCGCTTGCACGTGCCCACAAATTTGTAACCGCGCTCGCAAACCTTGACAGTCACCGCCGGCGGCTTCTAGGGTGGTACTGCATTTTTTCCTAGGAGAGAGTTCATGCGAAACGCCTGCTGGACGGCCGTGGCGCTTATGATGATTTTCGGCGCGCTGGCGGCCCTGGCCGTCGGCGAGGAAGCCGCCAAACCGTTGCCGGAGTTGCCGGGCGTCACCGTGGTCAAGGGCGCGCAGATTTACGGCCTGCTCGGGCAGGACGTCACCCGGCTGCGCTTGTTCGCCGTCAATGACGGCGGCGAAGCGGCGACGATTCCCTTTCAGATCGACTCGTGCGACAGCGCCGGACGTTACGTGCTGCCGGTCGCGCCGACCAACGGCAACGCCAAGCACCTGCGGCTCAAGGTCCGGCGGCAGGATACGGACGGCAATGCGCTGGACGAGCATGACGAACTGGTCTTCGCCACAGCCGACGCGGGTCCGCGAGCGCCGGCGGCGGTGACCTTTCAACACGCGGCCAAGGTGCTGGAGATCGAGCTGACCGGCCCCAACAAAACCAAGGGCTATGTGTACCTCACCGCCTACGCCGGTACGCCGCCGCCGTTGTCGCCGAAGGATTACGTGACCTTCAATCCGCAGGCGGAAGCGGTTTTCACCGACCGCTACGTGGCGCGCTACCGGCCGGGCAAACAGGACCTGGCCGTGTCGAGTCTGCGCCTCAAGGCCGGCGACGACACCGAGGTTCTCGACCGGGTGAAGATCCGTTTTCACCTGCAGTCCAAGGTGCTCGTGGCGATCGACGTGAACGAGGACGACGTGCAGGGTTCGGTGGCCGGGTACATCGACGGGCCGGTGCGCGTGATACGCGGCGCGGAGCACGACGTAAAAATCGGCGGTTTGTTCGACCTGCACCTGGAAATGAACACGACCTTCACGCGCGAGATGTTCTCGCTGCCCACGCGCATTCATATGCCGCTGAATCTGGCGACGGTGGCGAAATCGGCGACGCTCGACGGCGGACTGGATCTGAACAGCACGGCGCAGGGCATGAAATTTTATCCGGCGGCGATGCAGCCCTACGCCATCGACGGGCGCATGGACCAGGCCGAGCAGGCGTTGCGCAAGGCCGAGCCCGCGTGGCTGGCTTACAGCGGTCACGGCGCGACGATGTTTATCCTGGGGCGCGTGCCCCGGCAATACGGACTGACCAGTTCGCTGGCCTACCTCGACGACGCCGCGGCCGACGTCGGTCCCGACGAGGAACCCGGCGCCTGGGGCCAGGGGATGTTCCGCTTCGATCTGATCCGCTTGAAAAAGGGCATCCTGGAGCTTTCCTATCACCTCGTGTTTTTCCACGGGGCGATGCGCGCCGATTACGTGCGGCAGGCGCAGCAGGCGATCGCCTCGCCGATCGAGGTGACGGTCCGCGAGGAAGCGGTGGAATAATTCAGGGCTCGACCTGCACGGTGACGATGTAGCGCGCGAGCACATCGGTCGGATCGTCCGCCGATACTTTTTCCGCAAACACGATATCGGCGCCGGGCGTCAGCGCGGTGAAGACGTGCGTTTCGACGATCCGTCCGTGTTCCGCGTCGGTTTGCACGGCAGCCGGGCGATGGTTCAGCAGGTAATCGGGCAGATGCGGCCAAAGCCACCGCGCTTCTTCGGTCGTCGAGCGCTCCAACACGATGGTCACGCTTTCGCCGACGCGCAAATAGACCGTCGTGCCGGCGTCGAAATGGCCGAGCGGCTCGGCGGCGAACGCCGCGCCGGCCAGCAACAAGACCACCAACGCTCTCGTCGCCCAACGCCTCAAAAGAAGACCCACCCTTCGCCGCGATAGGTCGGCGCGCGGTCGACCACGCCGGATTCGTCGACCAGCAACAATTCGTTGAAGCGTTCGCCCAACTCGCCGGCTTTCGCATGACGGAACAGAATCGGATCGCCCAAGCGGATTTCCTCACGACAGTCGGCGCGCCGCAACGGCGTCTGCACTTCGCCCGCCCCCTCCATCGCCACCGGCGCGAGCCCCGCCGGCAAATACGGCAGCGGTTGCTTGTCTCGATTGACCTGACCGCTGGCGACGTAGCCGCCCCCAGCGCAGGTGACGTACTGCGGATCGGAGGCGCGCACGACCTGGCACGCGAAAAAGGCGGCGGGCAGCAGATCGAGCGAGCGGTAGTACGAGAACAGATGCGGGCAAAGAAATCCGGAACCGGCAGTCAGTTCGGTCACCGCGTCGTCGCGGCCGGTGGAATCCAGGCTGCCGGTGCCGCCGCCGTTGACCAAAGCGACCGCGACGCCCAGATCGGAAGAGCACACGTCTGAACTCCAGTCACCGAATACGAT